>NZ_JBSFWJ010000046.1:0-52775 GCF_053592695.1 Saccharopolyspora sp. NPDC002578
GCTGCCCTAACCCCGCTTCCTGCGCTTCCCGCCCCCCCCCCCACGCCGGCGGGTGGTGCCCGATCGGGCACCACCGGCCGCTGCACACCACGAACGCGGGAACGCACTTCTCCCGTAGGAGCCCCACCTCCTACGGGAGAAGTGCCTGCGACGCTCAGGTCACCGCGGTCAGTTCCGCGGGACCTTCACATCGCGCTCTTCGAGCACGACGGTCCGCTGATCCAGCGGCTCGGCCAGCTGGAGCGCCAACGGCGGATGGCGCAGATCCATCGTGCAGATCCCCGGCGGTTCCGGGGTCTCGTTGACCAGCACGAGCTTCACCTCCTGGTCGTTCTCCTCGGCGAGTTCGGCGCGCACCTTGCTGCAGCCGCCTTCCTGGCCTTCGGTGACGACCACGGAGCCGCCGTCCTGGGTCCACACGCGGGGTGCGTTGGTCCCGGACTGGTCCGCGGCCTTGATCAGATTGTCCGGCACGGGTGTGCGTTCCTGCTCGGGCTTCGGGTCGACCGGGATGGTCTGGACCGGCGGCTGCCCGCCGAATCCGACGTCTTCTTGCTGTCCGGCGCAGGCGGTGAAGGCGAGGAGCAGCATGCCCGCGCCCACTGTGGTGTGTAGGCGTTTCATGCCCGGAAGACGGAGTGCGTTCGCCGCGGGGTTGCGCGGAAGCGCGGATCTTTTGGGACGACACCGCGGATTTCACCGCAACCGGCATCGAAACAGCTGGTCAGCGGCATTCACAGTGAACGTTTCGATCCGAATCCGGCAGTCCGGACCGGCTCAGCTCCGGTCCGCGTCCGCCGTCGTGCCGGTGCGGCGGGCGGCGGTGGCCCAATCCTTGATCCAGCCGACGAGCACACCGCTGTTGTAGACCCACGCGTAGTGGCCGAGCTTCGTCGCGCCCGCGATCTCGCAGGAGTAGTGCCGCCGGGTGCGCGGCGCCGCGACCGCCTTCGCCGCCAGGTGATCCACTGAGGACTCGGGGGCGAGCTCATCGCCTTCCACGCTGACCGTCAGCAACGCGACGTCCAGCTCCCGCAACGCCTTCTCGTAGTCGATCTTCGAGCCGCCGAGGCGGTACCGGGCGGTGCGGCCCTGGCGCGCCCAGTCCCGCATGATTCCGGCGGGCTGGCGACCGCCGAAGCCGAACCGCTCCCCCGGCCAGTAGCCGAGCACGGCGGACAGGACCGCGACGGTCTGGGTGGCGATCAGGTTCTTCCAGCCCTGCAGGCCGGGGAAGCTGCGGAACCACACCGAGCCGGACGCGAGCAGCGTCACGCCCCGCACCCTGCCCGGGTGCGCGGCGGCGAACAGCAGCGAGATCTGGCCGCCGAGGCTGTGGCCGACCAGGAACCTCGGCGCGTGCGGGAACTCGCGCTCGACGAGGTCCACGACGGCGGCGGCATCGTCGACGAGGTCCTGGTACCCGAACCGGACGCCCCGGTCGGCGGCCGGGGTCGCGGCACCTTGCCCGCGCGCGTCGACGCTCACCGCGGAGCAGCCCTGCGCGTGCAGCTCCCGGAGGAAAGGCCCGTAGTAGGTGGCCGGGACGCCCATCGCGGGCAGCACGATGACGACCGGAGCCGCCGGGTCGTCGGCGGCGAGCGCACCGACCCGCAACCGGTGATCGCCCGCGGACACCACGCCCAGCTCGGTCAACGTCAGGTCGGCCATTGGCGGACTCCCGTCCTCGAACTCGGCTCGTCAGCTCGACACAGAATAACGATACGACTGAGTTCCGGTGAGAGTCAGGGGTGATCCGGCTCAGCGCAGCCTGCGCGGCCCCGTGTCCGGGGTGGCGGCCGACGGGCGCACGCTGATCCGAGCACCGGTGACCCGCACCCCGGCCGCGGAGGCCAGCACCGGCTGCAACGTCAGCTCGCGGACCTCCGGCAGGTCCTCGACCAGCGTCGCCACCCGCAGCACCAGGTCCTCCAGCGCCGCCAGGTCCGCCGGTTCGTCACCCCGGTACCCGGCCAGCAGCGGCGCCGCGCGCGGCGACCGCACCAGCGCCGCCACGTCCACATCGGTCATCGGGACCGCCCGGTAGGCCTTGTCCCCCAGCAGCTCACTGGCCACACCGGACAGTCCGAAGGAGACCAGCGTCCCGAACGACGGGTCGTCCATCAGGTCGATCACGCAGGAATGGCCGCGTCCGGCCATGTTCTGCACGTAGACCTCGTGTGCACCGCACACTCGGAGCAGGTCCGCGTAGGCGGCGCGGACCGCGTCGGCGTTCACCAGGTCCAGCCGCACCCCGACCAGGTCGGTGCGGTGCCGCAGCTGGTCGTCCGCCGACTTCAGCACCACCGGGAAACCCAGCTCGGTCGCCGCGCGCACCGCGTCCTGCTCGCTGCGCACCCGCCGGAACGCCACCAGCTCGATCCCGTAGTGCCCGAGCAGCTCCACCGCCTGCTCGTCGCTGAGCCGCGTGTCGCCCTCGGTCAACGACGCTTCGACCAGCTCCCTGGCCCGCTCCGCCGCGATGCCCTCCGGGCGGGTGAAGTGGCCCTGCGGCGCGGCCCGCCAGCGGGCGTAGCGGGTCGCCCTCGCCAGCGACAGCACCGCCCGCTCCGGGCTCGGGTAGGACGGCACCGACCCCCAGCCCGCCGAGCCGTCCGGCCCCGGCACCGCGAGCTCGTCCGGCACGCCCTCCGCCGCCAGGAAGGTCGTCACCACCGGTTTCGTCGCCGCGATGCCCGCCTCCTGCAACGCCTCCCGCAACGCGCGGGCGTAGGCCGTGCCGGGCACCGCGACGGGCGGCACGAAAACCGTGACCAGGGCGTCCACGTCATCGCTGAGCGCCGCTTCGCGCACCGCGGCGGCGAACACCTCCGGTTCCGCCGAGGCGCCCACGTCGACCGGTTCGGCCGCCAGCCGCAGCCCTTCCGCCTGCGCGACGTCCGCGGCCAGCATGCCCAGCGCCGAGGAGTTGCCGACCACCGCGACCCGCTCACCGGTGGGCAGCGGCTGGTGGGCCAGCAGCAGCGCCGTGTCGAACATCTGCGCCACCGAATCGACGCGGATCACCCCGGCCTGCTCGAACAGGGCCTGCACGCTGGTCTCGTCGACCTGCACCGATGTCGCGGCCAACCCCGCGCGCACGGCGTTGCGACCGGACTTGACGACCACGATCGGCTTGGTGCGCGCCAGTCGCCGGGCCAGCCGGGCGAACTTGCGCGGGTTGCCGAACGACTCCAGGTACAGCAGCACCACGTCGGTGGCGGGGTCGGTCTGCCAGTACTGCAGCATGTCGTTGCCGGACACGTCGGCGCGGTTGCCCGCCGAGACGAAGGTGGACAGCCCCAGGCCGCGGTCGGTCGCGGTCGCCAGGATCGCCACGCCCAGCGCACCGGACTGGCAGAAGAACCCGGTGCGCCCGCTTCCCGGCAGGCGCGGCGCGAGCGTCGCGTTGAGCCGGTGACCGGCGTCGGTGTTGACCACGCCCAGCGCGTTCGGGCCGACGACCCGCATGCCGTGCACCCGGGCGGCGCGCACCATGCGGCGTTCGATCTCGCGGCCGTCCGGGCCGGACTCGCTGAAGCCGGAACTCACGATCACCAGGGCCTTCACGCCCTTGGCCAGGCAGGCGTCCAGGACCTCGTCGATCCCGGCGGCCGGGATGGCCACCACCGCGAGGTCCACGTCGTCGGGAATGTCGAGCACCGACGGGTACGCCCGCACCCCGCGCACCGAACGGTGCTCCGGGTTGACCGGGTACACCGGACCGGCGAAATCCGCGGTGAGCAGGTTGACGAGCACCGCGTGCCCGATCTTGCGGTGATCGGTGGACGCACCGATCACCGCCACCGCGCGCGGGTGCAGCAGGTTGTGCACGCTGCGCGCCTCGGCGGCCTGCTCGCGGGCCCGCGCGACCGCCAGCGACTCCTCGGTCGGGTCGATGTCGAACTCCAGGTGCACGACGCCTTCCTCCATCGCGCGCCGCACCTGGTAGCCGGCGTCGCGGAACACCCGCACCATCCCCGAGTTCTCCGCCAGCACTTCCGCGACGAACCGGTCCAGGCCGCACTCCTGGGCGGCCGCGGCCAGGTGCTCCAGCAGGATCGAACCGAGACCGCGGCCCTGGTGCTGGTCCTGCACGACGAACGCCACCTCGGCCGAGTCCTGCTCGTCGAGCCGGTCGAACCGGCCCACCGCGACGATGTCGTCGCCGAGCAACGCCACCAGCGCGACCCGGTTCTGGTGGTCGACGGTGCTGAACCGCTCCACGTCCCGCTTCGGCATCCGCGGGTACGGGCCGAAGTAGCGGAAGTAGCGGGTGCGGTCGCTGAGCCTGCCGTGGAACGAGATCAGCTGGTCGGCGTCGGCGGGCGTGATGGGACGCAGGTGCACGGTGCCGCCGTCGGAGAGCACGACGTCGGCTTCCCAGCGGCGCGGGTAGGTCTCGCCGAGCACCGCGCTCGACGTGTCGTCCTGCGGTTCCGGCTGTTCGGCGGGCGGGTTCCCGGCGGCCGGCTGATCGGCGGGTGGAGGCGTGAGCGGTGCGGGTGCCGCGCCGTTCGACACCGCGCCGTCGGCGCTGTCCTGGTCCTCCGGCCGACCGTCACCGTTCGCACCGCGCCGTTTCGCCCAGCCACCCATCAGCCAGCACCCTCTCAACCGCACCGGCGTCGAGCAGGCCGGGCGCACTGCGCCGCCGGTGCGGTCACGCGTGCGCCGCCGATGTCAATCGCGAACATCGGCCGGATCCAGTCCGTGCAACGGGAACAGCGCGTGCCGCGCGTCCCGGATCGCCGTGTCCACCGTGGACTCGGTGACCCCGGTCCACGGCGCGAACGACGAATCCTCCCCATCCGTCAACGACGTGGGCAGCGGAACGTTCCCCGCCACCCGCAACGCGTGCGCCAGCCAGTCCTGCGGCAGCGACGTCGCCGGGTCCAGGTCCCGGTCGAGCGCGGTCGCCAGCAGGTGCGTCCAGCTGCGGGGCACGACCCGGTACAGCGAGTAGCCACCGCCGCCGAGCGCGACCCACTTGCCGCCCGCGTAGCGCTGCGCCAGGTCCCGCAGGCTGCGGTAGGAGGCCCGCTGGCCGTCCACCGACATCGCCAGGTCCGCCAGCGGATCTTCCCGGTGCGCGTCCGCCCCGGACTGCGTGACCAGCACCTGCGGCCGGAAGTCGGCCAGCAGCGAGGGCACCACGGCCTGGAACGCCCGCTGCCAGTCCGCGTCACCCGTTCCCGGCGGCAGCGGCACGTTCACCGCCGACCCCTCCGCACCGGGCCCGCCGGTCTCGGTGGCGAAGCCGGTGCCCGGCCACAACGTGATCGGGTGCTGGTGCAGCGAGACGGTCAGCACTCGCGGGTCGTCGTAGAACGCCGCCTGCACCCCGTCGCCGTGGTGCACGTCGACGTCGATGTAGGCGATGCGCTCCACGCCCTGCTCGAGCATCCAGGCGATGGCCACGGCGCAGTCGTTGTAGACGCAGAAGCCCGCCGCGCGTTCCGGCATCGCGTGGTGCAGGCCGCCCGCGATGTTGACCGCGCGGTCCGCCCGGCCCGACACGACCTGTTCGGCCGCGGTGATCGACGCTCCGGCGATGAGCGCGGACGCTTCGTGCATCCGATCGAAGATCGGGTTGTCCTCGGTGCCCAGGCCGTACCCGACGTCCCAGGCCGAGGTCGGCGCCGAGCGCACCGCCGCCAGGTAGTCCGGACGGTGGACGC
Source organism: Saccharopolyspora sp. NPDC002578 (assembly GCF_053592695.1). Taxonomy (NCBI): domain Bacteria; kingdom Bacillati; phylum Actinomycetota; class Actinomycetes; order Pseudonocardiales; family Pseudonocardiaceae; genus Saccharopolyspora; species Saccharopolyspora sp. NPDC002578. The sequence continues at coordinate 5,682 of NZ_JBSFWJ010000046.1, forward strand.
GGAGCAGGTCCTCGTCCGATGCCGGTCGCGGCGGCACCGGCGTCACGTCGTCGAGCAGGCCCAGCGACCGCGCCAAGCGCATCGTCAGGTCGAGCCGGACCGGGTGCAACGGATGCTCGCCGCCGAGGTCGTAGTCGAGGACCGACTCGTCCCACACCACCGCGCATGTGTCGCCCATGACCGGGACGCTACCTGCCCTGTGTCCGCCCCCACAGTGGCCCAGGGCACAGCGGAATCCGCGCCTCCGGAGTGGTGGAACCGGTCACCGGCAACCCGTGCACGTGCCTGATCAGCTCGGCTGCTCGCCCGTGGCCGCGGGGCGATCGGGATCGGCCGACCAGTGCGACCACGACCCGGCGTAGAGCGCCGCCGGATTCCCCGGGCCGCTCAGCCCCGCGTGTTCGAGCGCGAGCAGGGTCGAGCACGCGGTCACGCCCGAGCCGCAGTACGCCCCGACCGGCGACGAGCCGTCCACCCCGAGTTCCTGGAACAGCGCGGCCACGTCCTGCGGCGTCCGCCACGTCCCGTCCTCGGTGACGTTGGCCGCGAACGGCGCGTTGCGCGCACCCGGGATGTGTCCGGCCCTCGGGTCGACGGGTTCCACCTCGCCCCGGTACCGCTCCGGCGCTCGGGCGTCGAGCAGCCGTCCGTCCCCGGCCAGCCGCGCCGCCTCGTCCGCGTCGATCACCGGCAGCGAATCGGGGACGACCTGGAAGTCGGTCGGCACGACCTCCGGCACCTCGGCCGTCACCGGGTTGCCCCGCGCGACCCAGGCCCGGTAGCCGCCGTCGAGCACCCGAACCCGGGGATGCCCCGCCCACCGCAGCAACCACCAGGCCCGCGCGGCGGCCGAACCGTTGTCCGCGTCGTAGGCCACGACCTCCCGGTCGGCGGTGACACCGGCCCGCCGGAGCGCGGCCTGCAGGTCGGCGGCCGCGGGCAGCGGGTGGCGCCCGCCCGCGCCGGGCGGAGCGGCGAGTTCGGTGTCGAGATCCACGAACACCGCACCCGGCAGGTGATCGCGGTCGTAGTCCTGCTTGCCGGGTGGCCCCAGCAGGCTCCACCGGACGTCGAGCAGCACCGGCGGGAGCGCGCCCGCGACCTCTTGGGAAAGATCATCCACGCTGATCAGCGGGTCCATGTCGACCTCCTGGACGGAATGGGAACTGAGCCGGAAGAACGGCCCCGAACACTGGAAACGGCTGCTCGGAAGCCACCGACCGGCGGTAGTGCCGCGGGACTAGAATCGTGGGTGGGACTGCAACGGGGAGCCAGCGTGAACGATCTCATCGATACCACCGAGATGTACCTTCGCACCATTTACGACTTGGAGGAGGAGGGCGTCGTCCCGCTGCGCGCCCGCATCGCGGAACGCCTGGAGCAGAGCGGGCCCACCGTGAGCCAGACCGTGGCCCGGATGGAGCGCGACGGACTGCTCACCGTGGCCGAGGACCGGCACCTGGAGCTCACCGAAGCCGGGCGCACCCGCGCGGTCCGCGTGATGCGCAAGCACCGGCTCGCCGAGCGGCTGCTGGTCGACGTGATCGGCCTGGAGTGGGAACACGTGCACGACGAGGCGTGCCGCTGGGAGCACGTGATGAGCGAAGCGGTGGAGCGCAAGCTCGTCGCCCTGCTCGGCAATCCCGCGACCTCGCCGTACGGCAACCCGATTCCCGGTCTCGAAGAGCTCGGCGCGGGCCCGCAGCCCGCACCCGCCAACGAAGCCGACCTGCAGCGCGTCGACGAGATCGCCCGCCGGGGCGGCGGCCGTGCCACGGTGTGCCGAATCGCCGAGCACGTGCAGCTCGACCCCGACCTGATGAGCGAGCTCAAGGAAGTCGGGCTGATGCCCGCCCAGGAGATCGAGATCGTTCCGGTCACCGGCGTGAACAAGCCGATCGAGGTCACCGGCCCCAAGGGCAGCACCCAGCTCGCCCCCGGCATCGCCCACGCCGTCCTGGTCCTCGCCCGGTGAGCCCCGCCGAGTCCGCCGCCGAAGCGTTCGGCGGCGAGCACGGGCGTGCCCCGAGCGCGGTCTGGTCGGCCCCCGGCCGGGTCAACCTGATCGGCGAGCACACCGACTACAACGACGGCTTCGTGCTGCCCATCGCCTTGCCGCACCGGATCGCGGTGGCCGCCGCGCCGCGGACCGACGGACGGCTGTCGGTGGCGACCCTCGGTGACGACGGCGTGCTGCACCGGGCCGATCCGACGCCGCTGGACGCGCTGGCACCCGGTGCGCAGACCGGTTGGGCCGCGTACCCGGCCGGAGTCGCGTGGGCGCTGCGCGGACAGGGCATCGACGTGCCCGGCGCCGACCTGGTCATCGCCGGGGACGTGCCCGCCGGTGCCGGGCTGTCCTCCTCGCACGCGCTGGAGTGCGCGGTCGCGCTGGCGCTGCTCGACCTCGCCGGCCGGCCGGCGGACGGGCCGGAAGCGGCACCGCTGTCCGACGTCGCCCGCTGGGTGCAGATCTCGGAGAACGACTTCGTCGGCGCCCCCACCGGACTCCTGGACCAGACCGCGTCGCTGCGCTGCACCGAGTCGCACGCCCTGTTCTTCGACGTGCGTTCCGGTGAGCTCGAGCAGATCCCGTTCGACACCGGGGCGGTGGGCCTGGAACTGCTGGTGATCGACACCCGTGCGAAGCATTCGCACAGCGAGTCCGGGTACGGCGAGCGGCGCCGCGGCTGCGAGCACGCCGCCGACCTGCTCGGCATCAAGGCGTTGCGCGACGTGTCCGTCGCGGAACTGGACGAGGCGCTCGCCGTGCTCCCGGAGGAACTGCGCCCGCTGGTGCGCCACGTGGTGACCGAGAACGACCGGGTGATCTCCACGGTCGCCGAGCTCGACGCCGGTGAGCTCGGCTCGATCGGGCCGCTGCTGACCGCGTCGCACGTGAGCATGCGCGACGACTACCGGATCTCCTGCCTGGAACTGGACGTCGCGGTGGACGCGGCGCTGGAAGCGGGCGCGCTGGGCGCCCGGATGACCGGCGGTGGTTTCGGCGGGTCGGCCATCGCGCTGGTCCGCGCGCAGGACCGGGAGCGGATCGGGCAAGCGGTGCTCGCCTCCTACGAGGAGCACGGGCTGACCCCGCCGCGGTTGTTCACCGCGACCCCGGCGGCCGGAGCCGGCCGAGACCGATAGCCTCGCCGGCTCGGCCCCGCGGTACCGCGGGGCCGCCGAGCCAGACGCCTCTGGCGAGTTCGATGTCTCAGGAAAGGCAGAACCTCCGTGAAGCTCCTCGTCACCGGTGGTGCGGGATATGTGGGCAGCGTGTGCGCGGCACGCCTGCTGGAGAACGGTCACGAGGTGACCGTGGTCGACGACCTCTCGACCGGGCACGCCGACGCGGTACCGCCGGGCAGCACCTTCGTGCAGGCCGACATCGCGGAGGCCGCCGGTGATCTGCTCGCCGACGGGTACGACGGAGTGCTGCACTTCGCGGCCAAGTCGCTGGTCGGCGAGTCGATGCAGGATCCGCACAAGTACTGGCAGGGCAACGTGCTCACCTCGCTGCGGCTGCTGGAGGCCGTCCGCGAGCACGGCACGCCGCGCCTGGTGTTCTCCTCCACCGCCGCCACCTACGGCGAACCCGACACCGTGCCGATCCCGGAGACCGCCCCGGCCCGGCCCACCAACACCTACGGCGCGACGAAGCTCGCGATCGACCACGCGATCAGCTCCTACGCCACCGCCCACGGCCTGGGCGCGGTGAGCCTGCGCTACTTCAACGTGGCGGGTGCGCACGGCGCGTTCGGCGAGCGGCACACCGTCGAGACGCACCTGATCCCGATCGTGCTGCAGGTCGCGCTGGGCCAGCGGGAGCAGGTGCAGATGTACGGCGACGACTGGCCCACCGAGGACGGCACCTGCGTCCGCGACTACATCCACGTCACCGACCTCGCCGACGCGCACCTGCTGGCGCTGGACAACGCGCGGCCCGGTGAGCACCGGATCTACAACCTGGGCAACGGCACCGGGTTCTCGGTGCAGCAGGTGATCGAGACCTGCCGCGCGGTCACCGGCCACCCGATCCCGGCCGCGGTGGCACCGCGCCGGGCCGGTGACCCGGCGACCCTGGTGGCCGCGAGCGACCGCGCCCGCGAAGAGCTGTCCTGGAAGCCGAAGCTGGCCGACCTGTCCACGATCGTGCGCGACGCTTGGGACTTCACCCGCGCTCGTCAGCAGGGCTGACCTCCCCCGGTGCCCGGCCGGCAAGCCGCCGGGCACCGGAGCGGCTTCGTGGTGCTGCATCGCGGGGCCCATCAGGACTCCTCCTGTTCGATCATCAGCTGGGCGTCGGTCATCGCGTCCTTGGCCATCTCGGCCATCTCCTTCGGGGAGACGCCGGTGTCCAGCGCCCGGCGCAGCAGTCCGCCGAGCGCGTGTTCGGGCCGACCGGCCTCCACCCGTTCCAGCGCCACGCTCGCCAGCGCGCCTTCGCCGCGCAGGTACGCGGAGAACGCCAGCAGCGCGGCCACCTCGGCGACCTCCGGTTCCGGTGCCTTGCGCACCAGGCCCAGCCAGAGCTGCTCGGCGGCGAGCGCGGACTCGCCCAGCGCCACCCCGAGGCAGAGATCGCGGACCCGGTGGTCGGACAACGCGAGCAGGATGCGGAGCTGGTCGTCCTCGGTCAGCGCCTCCCCCGCCGCCGTCCGGCGGATCCCGGCGAGCGCGATCGACACGTCGCGGTGCACGCCGACCCCGGCGGGTTCCCGCTCCCGGTCCTCGGTCATGCCGGTCAGCCGTGCCGACCAGCGGGCCAGCACCTGTTCGGATTCCGGCGCGACCAACCGTTGCAGCTCCTGGCGGCTGTCGAAGGTCACCGATCCGGAGGCGGCCATCGCGGCGCCGAGCGCGGTGCGCTTCGGATCCGGAATGCGCCCGCCGCACACGGGATCGTCGTAGCACCGCCACGATCCGCCCGCCTCCAGCCGATCGGTCCATAGCTCGTGCAGCACTTCGATCCCGGCCTCGTCGAGCCCGTCCCGCAGCAGCGCGATCAGCTCGCGCTGCGGGGCGTCGACATCGTCGCCGGGGGCGGGGTCGGGGTCGGACCGATCGGGCGGCGGATCGCCCGGCGGCCCGTGCTCGACGGTGCCGGATCCGGTGACCACGACGATGACGCCGGTGACGCCCCGCCGGACCAGCGGGCCGGTTGAGACGTATTCGACGAGCGCGCGGCGATGTTCCGGCGGTGGCAGGTCCAGCCTCAGCGTGAGGCCGAACGTGGCGGTGTCCCCGGCGGTGTGCAGGCCGAGCAGCACCAGTGAGTCGGCCGGGGTGAAGCCGAGCAGGTGCGGGACGGCGGCCAGCACCTCGCCGGCGTCGCCGATGCGGATGCGTGCGTTGAGCGGAGTAGCGGTCATACCCAGAACATCGGTGGGGCCGGGCGAGCCGCCGCAGGGTCAAGTTTCGAATCTGTGGACGAATCGATCGCTTGTGGACAACTTCGTGTCCTGACCTGGAAAACTCACTTCCGAGTGACCGTGAACTCGGTGGTCTTCTTCACCCCATTGATCATCACGCTCAGTTCGGCCCGCCCCGGCCGCAGCCCGGTCAGCGCCCCGGTGGCCGGATCGAAGGCGGCGACCGAGCCCGGAGCCGCCTCGTCGGGCCGCCCGACGTGCACCGACCGGCCGCCTTCCCAGTCCGCGCTCACCGGATATCGCACCGGCACCACCCGATGTCCCTGGACCACGTCGGCCTCCACCGGTACGTCGGCTCCCACCGCCACCGGCGGCACTGCCAGTTCGAGCCGATCGACGTACGGACGCGTCTCCCACCGCACCGGGCCGCTCCGATCGGAGGGATCGATCCGCAGCAGGCTCCACCCGGTGAAGCCACCGTCTCCGGGGGCGGCCGCGGGCTGCTTGCCCGAGTTGCCGTTCACCTCCACCTGCACGCCGTCCACCGTGGACGAATGGAAGACGCCAGCGTGCCCCGACACCAGCGCGGCGGATTTCCCCGTCTCCCGCTCGAAATCGGCCAGCCAGCGGGTGATCAGGTCAGCTTCCTTCGGATCGGAGAGCTGGGACGCCTCGCCCGGCCCCGGATCGTCCGGCGGGTGGTGCAGGAACACCGAGACCGAATGGATCCGCGGATCCTCCGACGCCTCGTCCAGCGCCGACCGCAGCATCCGCACCTGGTCGAACCCGCCGCCGAGCAGCGACCCAGCCGAGGAGTCCAGCAGCACCGCGCGGCTGCCCGCGACGTCGGCGACCTGGTGGGTCGCACCGAACTCGGCCGTGAACTCGCTGAGATCACCCGGCCCGGACGCCTCGTGGTTGCCCGGCACGTAGTACCAGGGCACCCGGCCGCCCACCTCCGAATCGATCACCTGGCGGGCCAGGTCGAAATCGGCCGCGGTGCCCCGATCCACCAGATCCCCGTTGATCACCAACGCGTCCGGCCGCGCGGCCACCGCTTCGCGCAGCGACCGCCGCGCCAACGCCACCAGCGGGCCGTCCGGATCGTCAGCGGTGAACTGGGCGTCGCTGACCACCGCGATCCGGGCCGCTCCCGGAGCAGGCGGCAACGTCGCGTCCTGCACCACCGAGGGATCCCGCGGCCGCGGGTTCGGCGGGACCGCCACGTCGGGCGCGACCCGCGCGGTCAGCTCGTCGAACACCAACCTCCCGGCGTACTGCCGCGCGCCGTCGGGTTCGACCGCGTACAGCCGTTGCCACCGCAACGCGCCGGACGTCCCGGTGGGCAGCGGGGCCTCCACGTAGCGCCAGCCCGTCCAATCCACGTTCCGCGCCAGGTCCACCGTGGTGGCCACGCCCGCCGCGTCCTCGACGGTGCCGCGCAACCACGCGCCGTTCCCGTCGCCGTTCACCCACACCCCCACGCGCTGCGTCCCCGGTGGCAGCGGCAGCGGCGCATCGGCGTTGACGTAGGCGGCGCGCGTCGTCGTGCTGCCGGTGAGCGCGTAGTCCAAGGCCAGGCCGGGAGTTCCCGCGCGCCCCGGCGCCTCGCTCAACGATGCGCGCACCGATGCCGGGAAAGCCGTGGCGTTCCAGCCCGCGGGTCCGTCCAGCGGCGCCAGCGGTTCCGGCCGGGAGCCGGTGGTGACGCCCAGGTGCGTGACCTGATCGCCCACCCGCGCCGTCACCGCGGAACTCGCCGACGGCGACAGCGCCGTCACCGCGAAACCGTCCCCGTCCGGCTCGATCCGCACCGCCCGCCGGTCGTACTCCAGCCGCACGTCCGCCGGCTCCACCCAGGTCGCGAAACCGTCCGCGTCATGGCCGAGCACCTGGAACCGGCCCCGCGCGCCCTCCGCGGGCAGCTCCACCCGTGCGGTGTCCGCGCTGATCCGGACGGGCCTTCCGAGCACGGTCAGCTCGGCCGATCCCGAGCCTCCCGGGGCGATCGCGGTGACCGTGCTGGTCCCCGGCCGTCCCGCGCGCAGGACTCCGCCGTCCACGCGGCCCCCGCCCGGCGAGACCGACCACGCCGGGTCCGCCGCCACCGGGGCCCCGGTCTCATCGTGGCCGTGCGCCGTCAGGCGCCGGGTGAGCCCGGACAGCACCCGCGTGCCGTCGGACGGTTCGACGCGGAATCCGCGCAGCCGCCCGCTGCCCGGCGCGGTGGAGAACCCGATCCCGTTGGGCACCGGGCGCAGCTCACCGTCCGACGGCGAGTTGTGCACGCCCGCGGCAGCGGCACCGCGCTCCCGCGCCAGCAACGTCGACGATCCGCCCCCGTCCAGGTTGATCGCGTCGGCCGCTCCCAGGGCGCGCAGCCGCTCGGCGAGTTCCCGCTCCGTCGCGCCGCGGCTGTCGGCCTGCCTGCCGTCGATCGTGACCAGCCACATCCTGGTGCCGTCCGCGGAGAACCCCACGGCCGTGCGCGGGTGCAGCGCCACGTCGTCGACCTGCTGCACCTCTCCCCCGCGCAGCAGCACCTTGTTGCCCCCGACCACCACGTCCGCGCCCTGCTCGCGGGGACGGTAGTGGACGTCGACCCGGTCACCCGGTCGCAGCGAACCGAGCGCCTCGGCTCCACCGCCGACCCCGAGCAAGCGCACCGCGCCGCCGGGAACCGGACCTTCCGCCGGGGCGGGGCGCACCTGGGTGACCACGTCACCGGCCACCTCCACTTCCACGACCGGCGCACGTCCGTCCACCACCGATCCGCGGGAAGCATCGCCCCAGTACGGCGTGTAGAGGCCGATGCCGTCCGGCGCGATCGTCGGCGCGTTCAGGTCGGTGATCGGTGTGACCGTGCCGTCCGCGCGGGTCAGCTCGGCCGCCAGGAACACCTGCATCAAGCGCCCGGCTGCTCGGGCACCGCCGACCGCGGCCACGTCGTTGTGCCCGGCGGCGGGTGCGCTGAGCAGCTCACCGTCCGACATCGCCGCGCCGAGCGGCGCACCGGAGGCGTCGATGTCGAAGAAATCTCCGTTGACCCCGGCGATCGCACCCGAGAGCTGCTCGGCCAGCGGAGCACGCGCCGAGGCCGCACCCGGACTCAGGTACGCGGGCCGCAACCCGGAACCGGCCAAGTCCGCGGTGAGCACATCACCGCGCAGCCAGCCTTCCGGTTCGTAGCGGTCGAACTCGGTCAACGTGAGTCCCGGGGCGAGCGTCGACGTGTCCCGCGAGGTCTCGAATCCGTCCGCGCCCGACGCCCGCTTCGTTCCGGGGCGGACGCTGACCGGTCCCTGCTCGGCAGCCGAAGCGGCGGGGACGTCCTCCACCGGCGGCGGTCCGAGCGGTGCGCTCGCCCCCGCGGGCGCGGTCACCAAACCCGCCAGCACCGCCCCGGACACCACCACGACAAGACCGCGCGACCGCATGCAACCTCCCGAGTACGCCGGAACAACAGCAGATCGCACCGGTGCTTCCGGATGCGAGCGCCGAATTGAACAACACTCGAACAGCCCATGCCGATCGATCGGCTCCAGCGGCGCCGAGGGCGCCGGTACAGTCGAAGAACCACTTCCACGCGAAGGAGCCAGGTCATGCGCAGCGTTCCGCCCGCTCTGCTCTCGTCGGCGGGGCTGGTCGCCGGTTTCGCCGTCACCAGGCTGCAACGGCACCGCTCCTGGAGCGGACTGGTCGCGGGGGCGGGCGGGCTCGCGGCGATGGAGAGCTGCCGACGGCGCAGCGGCGGCGGCCGGGCCCTCGTGCTCGGAGCGGCGTACGCGGGCGCGCTCGCCGGATCGCACCCGTTGGCGCGGCGAATCGGCGCGTGGCCCGCGGTGTTCACGGCCGCCGGTGGAGTCGCCGTGACCGCGCGGATGCTCGCTCGGGGCGGTACCGCACCCACCGGCTGAACGAGAACGTCCACCGCGACGGCTCCAGCTCGGCAGCGGCGGCCGACCAGCGCGTGGGCCCGGCGTGGAGCCTCATTAGGCTGTCTCGGTGGCTTTCCACGTTTTTCACGGTGAAGGGACTCCGGTGACCGCTCACGCCTCGACCATCGACGAGCTGACCGTCCAGCGCGATCGCGCCCGCCAGGACCACGCGGCGCTGGCCGCGCGCGAGCTGAAACTGGATCTCACCAGGGGGAAGCCGTCGCCGCAGCAGCTCGACCTGTCCGCCGGCCTGCTGGAATCACCGGAAGCCGCGGTGTCCGCTGATGGCACCGACCTGCGCAACTACGGCGGGCTGCAGGGCCTGCCCGAACTGCGGGCGATCTTCAGCGACGCGTTGCAGGTGCCGGTGGAGCAGTTGCTGGCCGCGGGGAACTCCAGCCTGGAACTGATGCACGACGCCCTCGTGTTCGCGCTGCTCGGCACGCTGCCCGGCGGGCAGCGCCGCTGGGTGGACGAGCCGCAGATCGCGTTCCTGTGCCCCGTTCCCGGCTACGACCGGCACTTCGCGCTGTGCGAGCGGCTGGGCATCGAGATGATCCCGGTGCCGATGACCTCGGACGGCCCGGACATGGACGTCGTGGAGCGGCTCGCCGCCGAAGACCCGCGGGTGAAGGGCATCTGGTGCGTGCCCAAGTACAGCAACCCGGATGGCGCCGTCTACTCCGAGGACGCGGTGCGCCGATTGGCCGCCATGCCCACGGCCGCACCCGACTTCCGGATCTTCTGGGACAACGCCTACGCGGTGCACCACCTCGGCGATGAGCCTGCCGCGATCGCGGACCTGCTCGGGCTCTGCGCCGAGCACGGCAATCCGGACCGGGCGTTCGTGTTCGGCTCCACCTCGAAGATCACGTTCGCTGGCGGCGGGGTCGCCTTCTTCGGCAGCTCCCCGGCGAACGTCCAGTGGTGGCTGGGCTGCACCGCCAAGCGCAGCATCGGTCCCGACAAGATCAACCAGCTGCGGCACGTGCGGTTCCTCCGCGACGCGGACGGCCTCCGCGAGCACATGCGCCGACATGCGGCAGTGATCCGGCCCAAGTTCGAAGCGGTCGACAAGATCCTCAACGCCGAACTGGGCGGGACCGGCCTCGCCGAGTGGACCCGCCCGGAGGGCGGGTACTTCATCACCGTGCGCGTGCCCGCGGGCTGCGCCCGCGCGGTGGTCGCCAAGGCGAAGGAGGCCGGCATCGCCCTCACCCCGGCCGGCGCGACCCACCCCCGGGGCGACGACCCGCTCGACCAGGTGATCCGCATCGCGCCGACCTACCCGGAGCAGTCGGAGCTCGAGGTGGCCATCGCCGGTTTCGCGACGTGCGTGCGACTCGTCGGCACCGAGAAGCTGCTGGCCGAACACGAAGGCTGAATTCGGGGAGGACGACACGAGCGCGGGGGCCGATCACACGATCGGCCCCCGCTTTCGCATCGGTGCGGCATGCCGGCGAAGACACGTCCGCAGCCGGTCACGACAGCGGCGGGCGGCCCGGCATCAAGCCGGACCACCCGCCGCAGTGCTACTTCAGGTCAACGCTCGCAAACGATCGAGGTCGTCCCGAGCGCTCGTGCCCTCGATCAGCTGCACCCCGAGGTGGAGCCGCAGCCCTCGCAGAGGTAGCAGGAACCGGACGGGCGCATCTTCGTACCGCAGGTCATGCACAGCGGCGCGTCGGCGGCCTTGCCCAACCGCAGCTCCAGCAGCTCCGTGGAGCTGCCCGCGCCGCGGTCGTCCTCGTCACGGCGCGAATCCGACACCGAGGACTCCACGGTGGAGCGCATGGTGTCCAGGTCGACTTCGCCGCCGCTCGTCGAACCCGAGCCGTAGTCCGCGGTCTGGGCGGTGCGCTCGTCGGAGGTGAAGATGCCCAGCTGCGCGCGCTTCTCGTAGGGCAGGTAGTCCAGGGCCAGCCTGCGGAACAGGTAGTCCAGGACGCTGCCCGCCATCCGCACGTCCGGGTCGTCGGTCATGCCGGCGGGCTCGAAGCGCAGGTTCTGGAACTTCGAGACGTAGAACTCCAGCGGGATGCCGTACTGCAGGCCCACCGAGATCGACATCGAGAAGGCGTCCATCACGCCCGCCAGCGTCGAGCCCTGCTTGCCCAGCTTCACGAAGATCTCGCCCAGGCCGTCGTCCGGGTACGAACCGGCGTGCAGGTAGCCCTCGGCACCGCCCACGGTGAACGAGACCGTCTGGCTGGGCCGCTTCTTCGGCAGCCGCTTGCGGACCGGGCGGTACTCGATCTGCTTTTCGACCTCCTTCTCGGAGGAGGACTTGTCGCCCTTGCCCGCCGACAGCGGCTGGCCGACCTTGCAGTTGTCCCGGTAGATGGCCAGTGCCTTGAGGCCCAGCCGCCAGCCCTCGAAGTAGATCTCCTCGACGTCGGAGACCGAAGCCGCCTCCGGCATGTTCACCGTCTTCGAGATGGCACCGGACAGGAACGGCTGCACCGCGGCCATCATCCGCACGTGGCCCATCGGAGCGATCGAACGCTCGCCCATCGCGCAGTCGAACACCTCGTAGTGCTCGGGGCGCAGCCCCGGGGCGTCCACGACGTGGCCGTGCTCGGCGATGTACTCGACGATCGCCTCGATCTGCTCTTCCTGGTAGCCCAGCGCCTTGAGCGCCCGCGGCACCGTCTGGTTGACGATCTGCATCGAGCCGCCGCCGACCAGCTTCTTGAACTTCACCAGCGCGAGGTCGGGCTCGACCCCGGTGGTGTCGCAGTCCATCATCAGGCCGATCGTGCCGGTCGGGGCCAGCAGCGACGCCTGCGCGTTGCGCCACCCGTTGCGGGCACCGATCTCCAGGCCGTCCTGCCAGACCTTCGTCGCCAGCTTGTGCACGGCCACGTCGTTGCGGTGGTACGTGCGGACCAGGTCGTTGGCCGCGGCGTGCTTGCGCATCACCCGCTGGTGGGCGTCGGCGTTGCGGGCGTAGCCCTCGTAGGGGCCGACCGCGCCGGCGAGCTCAGCCGACCGCTTGTAGGCCGTACCGGTCATCAGCGAGGTGATCGCCGCCGACAGCGCCCGGCCACCGTCGGAGTCGTAGGCGTGCCCGGTGGCCATCAGCAGCGCACCCAGGTTCGCGTACCCGATGCCGAGCTGGCGGTACTTGCGGGTCGTCTCGCCGATGGCCTCGGTCGGGAAGTCCGCGAAGCTGATCGAGATGTCCATCGCCGTGATGACGAGCTCGACTGCCTTCTCGAACAGTTCCGCGTCGAACGTCAGGTCCGAGCGCAGGAACTTCATCAGGTTCAACGAGGCCAGGTTGCAGCTGGAGTTGTCCAGGTGCATGTACTCCGAGCACGGGTTCGAGGCCGAGATCCGGCCGCTCTCCGGCGCGGTGTGCCAGTCGTTGATCGTGCCGTCGTACTGGATGCCGGGGTCGGCGCTGTCCCAGGCGGCCTTGGCCATCTTCCGGAACACGTCGCGCGCCTGGACCGTCTCGACCACGGAGCCGTCCGTGCGGGCGCGCAGGCCGAACCGGCCATCGCTCTCCACGGCCCGCATGAACTCGTCGTTCACGCGGATCGAGTTGTTCGCGTTCTGGTACTGCACGGAGGCCATGTCCGCGCCGCCCAGGTCCACGTCGAACCCGGCGTCGCGCAGCGCGCGGATCTTGCGCTCTTCCTTCGACTTGGTCTCGATGAACTCCTCGACGTCCGGGTGGTCCACGTCGAGGATGACCATCTTCGCGGCCCGGCGGGTAGCGCCGCCGGACTTGATGGTGCCCGCGGAGGCGTCGGCGCCGCGCATGAACGAGACGGGCCCGGACGCGGTGCCGCCGGAGGACAGCAGCTCCTTGGAGGAACGGATCCGGGACAGGTTCAGGCCCGCGCCGGAACCGCCCTTGAAGATCAGGCCCTCTTCCTTGTACCAGTCGAGGATCGACTCCATCGTGTCGTCGACGGAGAGGATGAAGCAGGCGGAGACCTGCTGCCGCGAGCTGGTGCCGACGTTGAACCACACCGGCGAGTTGAAGCTGAACACCTGGTGCAGCAGCATCCAGGTCAGCTCGTGCTCGAAGACCTCTGCGTCCGCGTCGGTGGCGAAGTAGTCGTGCTCGACGCCGGCGCGCACGTAGGTCTTCACGACCCGGTCGATCAGCTGCCGCAGGCTGCTCTCACGCTGCGCGGTGCCCTGGGCCCCGCGGAAGTACTTGCTGGTCACGATGTTGACCGCGTTCAGCGACCAGGAGTCGGGGAACTCGACTCCGCGCTGCTCGAAGTTGACCGAACCGTCCCGCCAGTTGGTCATCACCACGTCCCTGCGCTCCCACGACACCTCGTCGTAGGGGTGCACCCCCTCGGTGGTGTAGACGCGCTGCACCCGGATGCCCTTGGTACGAGCACCTGAATCCGGCTCCCCCGCGGCGCCGGCCGGGCTGCCCACGGTCTCTGTCATGACCTGTCCCTCTTCCCTGTTGCTCGCTCGTGCATTCCCGCCACCGTCCGGGCTCCCCGTCCGGTTCGGTCGCATCCCACCCACGTTCGCCGACCCGCGCCTCGCGTGCCGCCGCTTCGACCTAGCCACCTGCGTTCTCCTCGGCCGCACGGGCGACGACGCCCGCCGCGTCCCGGAGGTCCGCGATCTCCTTCTCGAAGTCCTCGACGGAGGAGAAGGCCCGGTACACGCTGGCGAACCGCAGGTACGCGACCTCGTCCAGTTCGCGCAGCGGTCCCAGGATCGCGAGTCCGACCTCGTGGCTGGACAACTCCGACACACCCCGGGAGCGGACCGCGTCCTCGACGCGGTGCGCGAGCTGCTGCAGCGCGTCCTCCTCCACGGGACGACCCTGGCAGGCGCGCCGCACTCCCCGGACCACCTTCTCCCGGCTGAACGCCTCGGTGACGCCGGAACGCTTGACGACCGACAGCACGAGCTCTTCCACCGTCGTGAACCGGCGACCGCAGGCTGAACATGATCGCCTGCGCCGGATCGCCTGGCCTTCCTCGACCTCGCGCGAGTCGACCACTCGCGAATCGTCGCCTCGGCAGAACGGGCACCGCATCGGACTCACCCCCTTCCCGGCGTCGTCGTCACCCACACCATCGCGGTAGCCGGTCGCGCTCACGGTCCGTGGACGCGTGAATACTCCGTGATCCCAACCTGTGGAGTAACTACACCGGCGTAACTACTAGATGTTGTGGTCGACTTTAATCCGCCGCAGATCGGGAAGCAAACCGACCCACCCCTCCCCGCCCGGTCGAGTGACATCGAACCAAGCGACCTGCGGAAGCCCCAGCCGACACCCCGAGAGGCGGGCGAGATGACGCCCCGGGCGTCAGCCGCGCTGCGCGGGAACGATCAACGTGCGACCTAACCCGGACCCGTCGGCGCCGAGGCGGTTGAGCTCCACGATCCGCCCGACCACCGCGCGCTGGTCACTGTCCGGAGCGAAACGCGCCGCCACCGACCACAGCGTGTCGCCGTCCGCCACGCGCGCGACCGCCGTAGCATCCGGCACCGGCCGCGCTCCCGAATCCAGCGCGAGTACGCCGAACAGAAGGACGCCGACGAATGCGCAGGCACCCACCGCGACGAGCCAGGCGCACTCGCGGGCGGCGGCGAGCCACCCAGCCCGCGCCGCCTCCACCCCAGGAGCGGACCGCGCAGCCCCCAGCATTGGCGGCTCGGCCGCGACGGCCCCGCGCGGCAGCGAGAGCCCACCCGCCGGAACCGCCGGTGATCCCATTCTCGCAGCGCCGGATCGCGACCGGGTCGCCGCACCGGACATCGCCACCATGAGCACCTCCAGCATCGGGGCCGGAGACCGGCCCGCAGATCGACGTACAAGATCGAAAAGGTGTTCGATCGAACCTGCGTGCGATTGTGTACCAACAGTGCCCGAATGCGCCAGGGTCTGGCTCAAATTAACTCGAACAGGTGTTTGATCTTCCACTTCGCCCCGTCTACTGTGGAAATCGGAGTCACGAGCAGTCCCGTTCACGAGGACAGGAGGCAGTGGTGGTCAGCAATACGACCGAATCGATCAACGACGAACTCGGCGGCACGTCCGACGGCGCCGGATCGACGAACGGTTCTCGCGGCGCGGAGGCGATCGTGACCGATATCCGAGGTGGCGCGGCAGCGGAGCCGACCGCGCCCGCCTCGTCGGTCCCCGAACAGCCGGGCACCGACGAACTCAGCGACCGGCAGCTCAAGGTGCTCGAGTCGATCCGCAGCTGGATGCGGGAGCACGGCTACCCGCCGAGCGTGCGCGAGATCGGCGACGCGGTGGGCCTCACGTCCACCTCGTCGGTCGCCTACCAGCTGCGGGTGCTGGAGCGGAAGGGCTTCCTGCGGCGTGATCCGCACCGCCCGCGCACGGTGGGCGTGCTGGTCGCCGACTCCGAGCAGTCCGAGCTCGCCGGTAGGCCGAAGCCCGCGTACGTCCCGGTGGTGGGCCGGATCGCCGCCGGCGGCCCGATCCTGGCCGAGGAATCGGTGGAGGACGTGTTCCCGCTGCCGAAGGAGATCGTCGGCGAGGGCTCGCTGTTCCTGCTCCAGGTCGTCGGCGACTCGATGACCGACCTGGCCATCACCGACGGCGACTGGGTCGCGGTGCGCCAGCAGCCGGACGCGGACAACGGTGACGTCGTGGCGGCGATGATCGACGGCGAAGCGACCGTCAAGACGTTCAAGCGCACCGAGGACCACGTGTGGCTCGTCCCGCACAACGAGGCGTACCAGCCCATCCTCGGCGACGACGCGACGATCCTGGGCAAGGTAGTAGCAGTCCTGCGCCGCCTCTGAGGGAAACCTTTCGGAGAGCGGCCGGGGCCTCGGAACCTGTCTTTGTTCTTGGCCTGAGTGGGAGTCGTGTGGCGGCGGCTCCCTACTCTGCGCGATCGATTTCTCATGTAGCTCCCTACATCACGAAATCGCCGTCCCACGAGGAAGCCGCCGGCTTCGCCCCACACGAAAATCCTGTCCTCACGAAAAGAACGTGAGGACTCGCGAGTAGTCCTCTCACGCTGTGGTCGTTGCTCAACGGCTTCGCGGCCGGCGGGATAATGATCAAGGATTGCCGTCAGCGGCGGCGCATTCGGGCCAGGAAGTACAGCAGGAGAGCGGCGAGGCCAGCGGCCACGACGAGCGCGGGTGCGGTGGAGAACGCCTCGCCGGTCGGCTCGGAGTCAGCGGTGCCGTCCTCGTCGGGATGCGCCTGGGGCGTGGGGTCGGCGTCCGGGGTTTCCGGGGACGGTGGGGCTTCGGGCTCCGCGGGGGCGAGCAGTGCCGCCGCGGCGGGCAGAGCGAACACCGGTTGCAGTCCCTCGGAAGTCGTCAGCAGCGTGCCGTCCGGCTCCCAGGCGATCGCCTCGCCCTGCGGCTCGGGCGGCAACCGCAACGGCACCGGAGGACGTTGCAGCGCCGCGGCGACGTCCCCGTCGGGAGCGTGGAACAGGTACGCCTCGGTGTAGGTCCGCAACGCGATCATGGTCCCGTCCTGGCTCACCGACCCGCCGGTCACCAGCCGGGTGCCGATTCCCTTGATCGGGCCGTCCGGCGAATCCGTGGTGGGCAGCGCGACCGAGCCGACCCGTTCCCACGGCACCGTCGCGTCCGCCGCGAGCGCAGCGGCCGGGCGGTAGACGAACGCCACGCCGAACGGCTCTTTCGTGACCACGTGCGGAGTGCCGGCCCGGTCGAGCAGGATCGCCTCCGCGTCGTGCGGGCCGTCCGGATAGCTGAGCCGGTACAGCGTCGAGTCGCCGTCCTCGGTCAGCCTGTGCAGCGCCACGGTGCTCCGCTGGCGCCGGTTGTCGCCGGTATCGGCCAGCCACACCGCGCCGTCCGGCGCCAGGGCGAGGTCCTCGACGTCGTACGGGTCGGTTTCGGAGGTCCACACGTCCCGCACCGAACAATCACCGCGGTCGAGCAAGCTGACCCGGATCGAGCTCCCGCCGTCGTCGACCGCGTACCAGTACCGGCCGTCGGAGGCCAAGCCCGACAACTCCGTCAAGTTCGGGTCGCTGATCCGGCACCGCTGCTCGGGCGCGACACCGCTCTGAGCGGTCGCCACCCCCGTCGGGACGCCCACCAACGCGAGGGCGGCGACGAACGCGCACGACCGGCGCGACCGACGACGGGCAGTGCGCACCGGCTCGGTCACCGCGCGAGGACGACGACGGCCCGGGCCTTCCCCGTCCTGCTCATCCGGCTCCTACGAACGGGCGCAGCGCACCGGCCAGGTCGGAACGGACCTTCGCCCGCAACCGGGTCCCGTCGGCGGTGTGCTCCTCGGCCACGAGCTCGCCTTCGGCGTGCACCCGGGCCACCAGCTCACCGCGGGTGTAGGGCACCAGCGCGTCGATGAGCACATCCGGCCTGGGCAGCCGCTCGGCGATGAGCTCGCGGAGGTTGGCGATGCCCTCACCGCTGTGCGACGAGACGAACACCGCGCCCGGCAGCAACTGGCGCAGCTCCGCGATGCGGGTCGGGTCGACCTGGTCGACCTTGTTCACCACGAGCAGCTCCTCCGGCACCGGGGCACCGTGCTCCGCCGCGATGTCGGAGACGACGGTGCGCACCGCGGAGACCTGCTCGTGCGGCTGCGGCTCGGAACCGTCCACGACGTGCACCAGCAGATCGGCGGCGGTGACCTCTTCCAGCGTCGAGCGGAACGCCTCCACCAGCTGGTGCGGCAGGTGCCGGACGAAGCCGACCGTGTCGGTCAGCGTGTGCGGCCTGCCGTCCGGGGTCTCGGCACGGCGCGTCGTCGGATCCAGGGTCGCGAACAGCGCGTCCTCGACCAGCACACCGGCCCCGGTCAGGGCGTTGAGCAGGCTGGACTTGCCCGCGTTCGTGTAACCCGCGATGGCCACACCGGGCACGTGCTGCGCTTCGCGCCGACCGCGCTTGGTGCTGCGGACGGTGCTCATGGCCTTGAGCTCCTTGCGGAGCTTGCTGATCCGCTTGTGGATCAACCGGCGGTCGGTCTCCAGCTTCGTCTCACCGGGACCACGGGTACCGACACCACCGGTGGCACCACCGGCGCGCCCGCCCGCCTGCCGGGACATCGCCTCGCCCCAGCCGCGCAGCCGCGGCAGGAAGTACTGCAGCTGAGCCAGCTCGACCTGGGCCTTGCCCTCCTTGGAGCTGGCGTGCTGGGCGAAGATGTCCAAGATCAGCGCGGTCCGGTCGATGACCTTGACCTTGAGCTTGTCCTCCAGCTGGCGCAGCTGACCGGCGGACAGTTCACCGTCGCAGATGACGGTGTCCGCACCGGTGGAGATCACGACGTCGCGCAGCTCCTTGACCTTGCCGGACCCCACGTAGGTGGCGGGATCCGGGCGCGGCCTGCGCTGCACCAACCCGTCGAGCACCTCGGAGCCCGCGGTCTCGGCGAGCCGGGCGAGCTCGGCCAGCGACGTCTCGGCGTGCGCGGCGTCGCCCTCGGTCCAGACGCCCACCAGCACCACGCGTTCCAAGCGCAGGCGCCGGTACTCGACCTCGGTGATGTCCGCGAGCTCGGTCGACAGCCCCGCGACGCGGCGCAGCGAGGCGCGCTCTTCGAGTGCCATCTCCCCTGCGGACGGGTCCGCGAGGTCGGATTCGGGCTGGAAGCCGAAGTCGCCGTCGTCGAGCGGGGCTTCCCCGTCCAGGCGGATGCCGTCGTCGGCTTCGGCTGTCGTGCGGGCACCGGCCGGGGTGCCTGCCTCATGTGACCACAGTGCGGAATTCTTCATATCGGCACCATTGTCCCACGGCACGCGAGCGGTTTTCACCCTTCGAACGGTGTGACCACCGCCCGAGGCGGTTCAGCCGCCCTCGACCTGCCGCCACCAGCCGGCGTCGAGCCTGCCGCCGCCGACCAGCACCGCGGGCCCGGTGAGCAGCGTCGTCGTCTCGGTCACGTCGACCTGCACGGTGCCGCCGGGGATGTCGACGATCCGGCGACCGGTGCTCTCCCCGTCGGCGCGCAGCGCCGCGACGGCGGCGGCGACCGTGCCGGTGCCGCAGGAACGGGTTTCGCCGACCCCGCGTTCGTGCACGCGCATCCGCACCCGCTGCGGCTCGGTGGGGCGCACGAACTCCACGTTGACGCCGTTCGGGAACAGCCCGCCGTCGTGCTCGGGCGCTTCGGCGAGGTCGAGCGCGTCGAGGTCCGCCTCGGTCACGCACGCCAGGTGCGGGTTGCCCAGGTCCACCGCGACCCCGGCGAACTCCCTGCCGCCGTGCGTGGCCGCGGAGTCGCCGAAGATCCGCGCCGCGCCCATGTCGACGGTGCTGCCGCCGTCCGGGTGGGTGCGGACCGAGCGGATCCCGGCTCGGGTTCCGACGGGGAACTCGGACTGCTCGACCAGCCCCGCTTCGACGAGGTAGCGGGCGAACACCCGGACGCCGTTGCCGCACATCTCGGCGAGCGACCCGTCCGCGTTGCGGTAGTCCATGAACCACACGTCCGGGTCAACGTCGTCGGGGGCGTCGGGCACCGCGCCCGCGGGCACGACGCGCAGCACGCCGTCGGCTCCGAGGCCGCGACGGCGGTCGCACAGCGCGCGCACGTGGGCATCGGTGAGCTTCAGCTCGCCGTCCGGGTCGGGCAGCACGATGAAATCGTTCTGCGTGCCGTGGCCCTTGGTGAACTCAGGTCCTTCGGAAAACCGCACGTGACGAGTCTACGTGCGCAGCAGCCGGTGGATCCCGGGCCTCGCCGTCGCCGGCTCGAACCAGTGGATGCGGTCGTCGCGGCGAAACCAGGAGCGCTGCTTGCGCACGAAGCGCCTGGTCAGGCGGGCGGTTTCGGCGGCGGCGACGGTCATGTCGCCGGATCCGTCGAGCTCGGCCAGGACCTGCTGGTAGCCCAGCGCCCGGGACGCCGTCCGGCCGTGGCGCAGGCCGTGGTCTGCCAGTTCGCGCACCTCGGCGACCAGTCCGGTGTCGAACATCCAGGTGACCCGCCGATCGACTCGGTCGTCGAGTTCGGCGACGGGCCGGTCCAGGCCGATCAGCACGGTGTCGTAGCGGGGCGGGCCCGGGACGGGCAGGTTCGCCGAGAACGGCTGCCCGGTGATCTCGATGACCTCCAGCGCCCGCACCAGGCGTCGCCCGTTCGAGGGGAGGATGGCCGCCGCGGCGGGCGGGTCCAGTTCGGCGAGGCGGTGGTGCAGCGCCGCCTCGCCGCAGGTCCGCAGTTCCTCCTCCCAGCGCGTCCGCACGTCCGGGTCGGTGCCGGGGAACCGCAGGTCGTCGAGCACCGCCTGCACGTACAGGCCGCTGCCGCCGACGAGCACCGGGGTGCGTCCGCGCGCCAGCACGTCCTCGACGGCGGCGCGCGCTTCCCGCTGGTAGGCGGCGACCGAGGCCGCCTCGGTCACGTCGAGCACGTCCAGCAGGTGGTGCGGGACGTCGCGGCGCTCCGCCTCGGTGAGCTTGGCGGTGCCGAGGTCCATGCCGCGGTAGAGCTGCATCGCGTCGGCGTTGATCACCTCGCCGCCGAGCTCGATCGCGACCTCGACGGCGAGATCCGACTTGCCGGTGGCGGTGGGCCCGACGATCGCCACCGGTCGAGCTGTGGATGCGGCGGACACGGTGGCGACTGTAAGGCCTGTCCCCCGATCGATTCACCCAGGGCCGACGCCAGGTCAGCGGCGCAGCGGCGATTCCCCGCGCAGAGCGCTCGCGCCGGGCTCCTGCACCGCCCTGGACCACACGCCCACGTGGTACGTGATGCCCAGCGGGGTGTCCGAGTACAGCGGCTCCGCCTGCCACGTGCCGGTCGCGGCGACGCCCGCGGCGACCTGCCACGCGGCCCGGCTGTGCACGCCGAGCTCGTCGCACTCCTGCGGTTCCAGCCCGAGCAGCGCGGGTCCGTCGACGTCGCGCAGCGCGTCGCGCAGGGCGTCGTCGAGCCCGGCCGCCCGCGGGTCGGGGAGGTGCGGTGATCGTTCGTCCCGGTGGCTGCCGCCTTCGGCGAGCACCAGCAGCCCTGTCTCAGGGCCGTCGGCGTCGAGCCGCGCACCGAGCTCGGCGGCCTGGTCGGCAGGGGTGTCCGGCGCCAGCAGCCGCACGGTCACCGACCGCGCACCGGCCTGCGCGCGCAGGAGACCGGCGACCAGCGCGGGCAGCGGCAGGTCCGGGTCGGGCGGTGCGGACCGCTCCGCCCTCTCCCGCAGCGCCACCGGGACGTCGACGCCGTAACCGGCGAACGTGCCGGTGGTGGCCGGGCTCAGGACCGCCGGTCCGGAACGATCTACACCGACGGCCACCCATTCGGTTGCGGCTTCCGTCAAACTGGTGGTGGCGCGCAGGCACGCGCTCCGCACGGGCTCGATCAGCGAAGTCGACCGCACGGTCAGTTCGGGGACGAGCAACGGCGGGTAAGGCACCACGGCGATGCGGGTGATCACACCCGTGCACGGTAAAGGTCACGGTCAGCGGTGAGCGGAGCAGGGACCCGAACGGGGCGCGCGACGGGCGGTCGGAGGACCTGGCAGGACCTGCGTTCGCGACCGCGCGGACCGCGCAGTGGTACCGCCGGAATTCCGGAGCCGGGGGCGACCTGTTTGAATGCGCCAGCGGAGATCGGACTCACCACGCGAGTCCGGATCGCCGCGCACCGGCCCCGCACGCGCGGGGCGCCCGTGCCCGGCACGGGCACCGAAGCGGGTACCCGAGGAGGATTCCGGTCATGACGCACCAGGACACGACCCCTGAGAGCACTGCGGGCGCCACGCCCGACGCGGCTGCGGCCGTCACCGGGACCGGGTCCACCTCGACAACGCCCACGGTCCCGGCGGCTTCGGCGAATCCGGGCCAGTGGGGCCGGGTGGACGAAGCAGGCACCGTGTGGGTGCGCACGGTCGACGGTGAGCGCGCCGTGGGTTCCTGGCAGGCCGGTGAGCCGTCGGAGGGGTTGGCGCACTTCGCCCGGAAGTTCGACGACCTGCGCACCGAGGCCGAGCTGCTCGAGAAGCGGCTCAGCAGTCGCTCCGGGGACGCGAAGCAGTCGTTGACCAGCGCGAAGCACCTGCGCGACGGACTGCCCGAAGCCGCCGTCGTCGGCGACCTGGAGGCGCTGGGCGCCTTGGTCGAACACCTCGTGCAGCACGCTGAGAAGGCGGTCGAGGAAGCGAAGGCGCACAAGGAGCAGGCCCGCACGGACGCGGTGGCCCGTAAGGAGGCGCTGGCCGCCGAGGCCGAGGAGATCGCGGCGGAGGCAACGCACTGGAAGTCCGCCGGGGACCGCTTGCGCGGGATCCTCGACGAGTGGAAGTCGGTGCGCGGTGTGGACCGCAAGACCGACGAGCAGCTGTGGCGGCGGTTCTCCAAGGCCCGCGACGCGTTCAACCGCAGGCGCGGGTCGCACTTCGCCGACCTCGACCGGCAGCGCGCGGCCTCGAAGGTCCGCAAGCAGGAGCTCGTCGACGAGGCCGAGTCGCTGACCGAGTCGACCGACTGGGGCGCGACGGCCACGCGCTACAAGGACCTGATGGCGGAGTGGAAGGCCAGCGGCCGTGCTCCGAAGGACAGCGACGACGCGCTGTGGCAGCGGTTCCGCGCCGCGCAGGACGCGTTCTTCGCCCGCCGCTCGGCGGCGTTCTCGGAACGCGACGCGGAGTTCGCGGAGAACGCCAAGTTGAAGGAAGCGCTGCTCACCGAGGCAGAGGCGATCGATCCCGGCGCGGACCTGTCCGCCGCGCAGGCGCACCTGCAGCGGATCCAGCAGCGCTGGGACGAGGTCGGCAAGGTGCCGCGGGAGCGGATGCGCGAGCTCGAAGGCCGGTTGCGCACGGTCGCCGACCGGGTCCGGTCGGCGTCGGACGCGCAGTGGCGGCGCACCGACCCGGAGGCGCAGGCGCGGGTCGACCAGTTCCGCGAGCGGGTGGAGCAGTTCGAGGCGCAGGCCGAGAAGGCGCGCGCGGCGGGCGACGAGAAGCGCGCCAAGAAGGCCGACGAGCAGGCCGGTCAGTGGCGCGTGTGGCTCTCCGCCGCGGAGCAGGCCCTGGCCGACCGCTGATCGATTCCGGGGTGGGCGCCCGATCGGCGCCCACCGCCCGGCACCGTCACGACCCGTTCTTGCGCACGGGCGGTCGCCGGGCGCGCCAACGGGTTCGTCGCAGCTGAGCCGCCGAGCCGCGATCCGCGCGGGTTTCGCCTCGCCGCGAGAACGAGGTCCTCGCCGGAAGCGGACGTCAGGGCCGGGTCAGCACCACGCGGATCCACTGCACGGCCAGCACGACCATGCACAGCGCGGCGAGCACCAAACCCCACGAGGGGCCGCCCGAAGGCGTGGTCTGTCGGGACCAGATCGCGATCATGCCTTCGAAGGACACGATGATGGCCGCCATCCCCGCCACCCACGCGATCGCCCAGCGGCGGGTGGTGAGCGCCAGCGCACCGATCAGCACGCCGACGATGGTGGCGTTGAGCGCGAACAGCCTGGGAAGCAGGCCGACGTCCAACGCCGGGTCGGCGCGTCCGAGCAGGATCTCCAGGCCGGTCGAGTCCCCGATCCACGGCAGCAGCGAGCTGACGATCAGGACCAGGATGACGGCCGCGATGGTGACGGCTTTGCTGCCGGGGTCGATGCGCCGCAGCAGGTCGCGTTCGGCCTGGGAGAGGCTCTGCCGGTCGGCGCGGTCCTGGTCGGTGCCGCTCGTGTCCGTTGGTTCCGTGCGCTGCACGTCGGTCCCTTCCTGAGCGTCGAGGTCCGGGCTGGTCGAGTCGCCGGGGTCCACCGGTTCGTCCGGCTCGGGGCGGGATCGCCGCTCGTCGTCGCTCAACAGCCACATCCTTGTTCGGTCGCGGGCGGCGCCGCCGGGGCGCCGAAGGTGGGCAGCCCCAGGCTGGTCCCGGAGGTCTTGGGCCTGCGGCCCTCCTCCCACCGGTCGCCGGCCTTGGTGCGCCGGTGCGCGCTGAGCTCGCCGTCCGCGACGAGGTGGTGCGGGGCACCCCTGGTGATGGTGGTGCGCACGATGTCGCCGGGCCGGATCTCGCGGTCGATGGCACCGCCGGGGTGGAAGTGCACGAGCCGCCCGTCGCGGGCCCGGCCGGAGAGCCTGCGGGTCTCGACGTCCTTGCGGCCTTCGCCTTCGGCGACGAGCAGTTCGACGTCCTGGCCGACGAGGCCCTTGTTGAGCTCCCAGGACATCTCGTTCTGCACCGCGACGAGCCGTTCGTAGCGCTCCTGCACGACTTCCTTCGGCAGCTGGTCGGGCAGCTCGGCGGCGGGCGTGCCGGGGCGCTTGGAGTACTGGAAGGTGAACGCCGTGCTGAACCGCGCTCGGCGGACGACGTCGAGGGTCGCTTCGAAGTCCTCTTCGGTCTCGCCGGGGAAACCGACGATGAGGTCGGTGGTGATCGACGCGTCCGGCATCGCCTCGCGCACCTTGCTCAGGATGTTCAGGTAGCGGTCCGAGCGGTAGGACCGGCGCATCGCCTTGAGCACCCGGTCCGAGCCGGATTGCAGCGGCATGTGCAGCTGGTGGCAGACGTTGGGCGTCTCGGCCATCGCCTCGATCACGTCGTCGGTGAAGTCGCGCGGGTGCGGCGAGGTGAAGCGCACGCGTTCGAGGCCGTCGATCTCGCCGCAGGAGCGCAACAGCTTGCCGAAGGCGAGCCGGTCGCCGAACTCGACGCCGTAGGCGTTGACGTTCTGGCCGAGCAGCGTCACCTCGAGCACACCCTCGTCGGCCAGGGCCTGCACTTCGGCGAGCACGTCGCCGGGCCTCCGGTCCTTCTCCTTGCCGCGCAGCGCGGGCACGATGCAGAACGTGCAGGTGTTGTTGCACCCCACCGAGACCGACACCCAGCCGGAGTAGGCCGATTCGCGCCGGGCCGGCAGCGTGGACGGGAACGTCTCCAGCGATTCGAGGATCTCGACCTCGGCCTCGTCGTTGTGCCGGGCGCGTTCGAGCAGCGTGGGCAGCGAACCGAGGTTGTGGGTGCCGAACACGACGTCGACCCAGGGCGCGCGGCGCACGATCTCGCTGCGGTCCTTCTGCGCGAGGCAACCGCCGACGGCGATCTGCATGCCGGGGTGTTCCTGCTTCGCGGGCCGGAGCCTGCCGAGGTTGCCGTAGAGCCGGTTGTCGGCGTTCTCCCGGACCGCGCAGGTGTTGAACACGACGACGTCGGGGTCGTGGTCCTTCGCGGCGCGCACGTAACCGGCGTCTTCCAGCATTCCGGACAGCCGCTCGGAATCGTGCACGTTCATCTGGCATCCGTACGTGCGGATGTCATATGTCCTGGAAACGCTCGTCGTGCTCACCCCGCCACCATATCGGCTGCTCAGGAGCGTTCGATGGCCGCCCGGAGACCAGTGCCGACGGTCGTTGCCGGTCCTGCGCAGGAGCTCCCGGAGCTGCGACGACCGCCGTTTCCGAGCGGGTGGCGCGGTCCCGCGCTCGTCGGTGCCGACCGGCGCCGGACCGGGTCCGCGCGGTGGAATCCGCGTGCTCGCGCGATTTCCGGACCGGCGGGGAAATCGAATGAAAACGCCTCGCCGCGCGGGTCGGCTCATTCATAGTGGGCATTGTTCGATCCGGTCGGCGAAGCCGTGGCCGCGAGTACGAGATGAGTGGCGAATGGCGCAATCGAACTTCACCCGCAGGCGCTACTACGAGTCACGCACGAACGCGGCCGTACGGGCGAACCCGAAATCCTGCGAGCACGGAACGTCACCGAGCAGAAGCAGCGGGAACGCTCGGAACGATCATCGATCGCGCACTGGAACCCTCCGCGAAGAGACGCGTACACGCAGTTGGCGGGCCTGCGGGCAGATCTTGTGAGAATCCGGGAAAACCCTCGTCTTCCCCGGACGCGTAACCGAGTTGCAACCTGCGTTGACCCGCACCATATGGACTAATCGTGTCCGGCGGCTTAAATTTTCGCCATCAGATCCGGACTTCTCGGGCTAGGAGAGTGCATGACCGCAGGTACCCCGGATTCGCCGATGATCCGCATGTCCTCGGTCGACAAGCACTTCGGGTCCCTGCACGTGCTGCAGGACATCGACCTGACCGTGCCGCCCGGCCAGGTCGTGGTCGTGCTCGGTCCGTCCGGATCGGGCAAGTCCACGCTGTGCCGCGCGATCAACCGGCTCGAACCGATCGACTCCGGCACCGTCGAGATCGACGGCAAGCCGCTGCCCGCCGAAGGACGCGCGCTCGCCGAGCTGCGCGCCGACGTGGGCATGGTGTTCCAGCAGTTCAACCTGTTCGCGCACAAGACGATCCTCGAGAACGTGCTGCTCGGCCCGATCAAGGTCCGCAAGCTCGACAAGGCCACCGCCGAGCGGGAGGCGACGGCACTGCTGGAACGGGTCGGGATCGCCGACCAGGCGCAGAAGTACCCCGCCCAGCTCTCCGGCGGCCAGCAGCAGCGGGCGGCGATCGCCCGCGCCCTGGCGATGAAGCCGAAGGTCATGCTGTTCGACGAGCCGACCTCCGCGCTCGACCCGGAGATGGTCAACGAGGTGCTCGACGTGATGGCCGGGCTGGCCGCCGAGGGCATGACGATGCTCGTCGTCACCCACGAGATGGGCTTCGCCCGCCGCGCCGCGCACCGCGTGCTGTTCATGGCCGACGGCCGCATCGTCGAGGACTCCACGCCGAGCCGGTTCTTCGAAGCACCGGAGAGCGCGCGGGCCCAGGACTTCCTGAGCAAGATCCTCACCCACTGACCTCGCGGTCCCGCGCACGTCGCGGGACGCGCCGTTCGGTTCATTTCAGAGAGGGGCATTCGAGATGAGAGCTCGGAGCATGCGCTGGGGCGTGCTGGTGGCGTCGGCGGCGCTGGTGCTGACGGCCTGCGGAGGCGGCGGGGGCAACCAGCTCGCGGGCGGCACCGACGTCCCGGTCGACACGAACGCCGAGTTCGCGCCCGGCAGCACGATGGCGAACCTGAAGCAGGCGGGCAAGATCCGCATCGGCACCAAGTTCGACCAGCCGCTGTTCGGCCTCAAGGGCCTCGACGGCACGCCGCAGGGCTTCGACGTCGAGATCGGCAAGATCGTCGCCGCCAAGCTCGGCCTCTCCCCGGAGCAGATCGAATGGGTCGAAGCCCCGAGCAAGACCCGCGAGGAGAAGATCGAGCAGGACCTCGTCGACATGGTCGTGGCCACCTACACGATCAACGACAAGCGCAAGGAGCGCATCAGCTTCGCCGGGCCGTACTACGAAGCCGGGCAGGACCTGATGGTCAAGAGCGACAACGCGGAGATCACCGGCCCCGAGTCGCTGCGGGCCAGCGGCGCGAAGGTCTGCTCGGTCACCGGCTCCACCCCCGCCGAAGAGATCAAGAAGTTCGTCGACCCGCAGAACCTGACGTTGTTCGACGTCTACTCGAAGTGCTCCGACGCGCTGCGCACCGGCCAGGTGCAGGCCGTGACCACCGACAACGTGATCCTCATGGGTCTGGTGGAGAACAGCGGCGGGCAGTTCAAGCTCGTCGACAAGCAGTTCACCTCGGAGCCCTACGGCATCGGCATCAAGAAGGGCGACGTGCCGTTCTGCCAGTTCATCGACGACACGCTCACCAAGGCCGCGGGTGACGGGACCTACGAGAAGGCCTGGCAGGCGAGCGCGGGCAAGGTGTCGCCGGAGACGCCGCCGCTGCCGCAGCTCGACCCTTGCAGCTGATCGAATTCCGGTGAGGGGCGCCGCGACGGCGCCCCTCATCCATGCCTCCCCTGTCCGCAGAGCCGGAGAGAACCGTGCACGTCATCACCGACAACCTGCCCCTGTACCTGAACGGACTGCTGCGCACGCTGCAGATCTGCCTGTACGCGGGAGTGCTCGCGATGGTCCTGGGGACCGTGATCGCGGCGTTCCGGGTGGCGCCGCTGCCACCGCTGCGCGCCACCGGCACCTCGTGGGTCACCGTGTTCCGCAACTGCCCGCTGACCGTGGTGCTGTTCTTCATGGCCTTCGGGCTGCCCGAGCTCGGGCTCAACGGCTCGTACTTCTGGTTCGGGACCATCGGGCTCGCCCTCTACACCTCGGCGTTCGTGTGCGAGGCGATCCGCAGCGGCATCAACGCCGTGCCGCCCGGCCAGGCCGAGGCGGCGCGCGCGATCGGCCTCGGATTCGGCCAGACGCTGGGACTGGTCGTGCTGCCGCAGGCGGTGCGCACCGTGGTTCCGCCGCTGGGCAACGTGATCATCGCAATGATCAAGAACTCGGCGATCGTGGGCGCGTTCGGCGTCGGCGGGGACCTGTTCGCCGTCGGCGACACGCTGACCTCGGCGCGCGGTGAGGCCGTGCTGCCGGTGCTCATCGGGGTGGTCCTCGGCTACCTGGTGATCACGATCCCGGCCGGGCTGCTGCTCGGCGTCCTGGAGCGGAAGGTGGCGATCGCCCGATGACGAACTCGGTGCTCTACGAAGCTCCCGGGCCGGTCGCCAAGCGGCGCGGACTGGTGGTCAGCGTCGTCGTGGGCGCGCTGCTGCTGGCGCTGCTGGCGTGGGTGCTGGTGACGCTCGGCACCAACGGCCAGCTCACCGTGGACAAGTGGGGGCCGCTGATCGACCCCACCAACGGGACGTTCACCGCGCTGTGGAGCCTGCTCGGCGCCGGGCTCGGCAACACGCTGCTCGCGGCCGTGCTGGCGATGGCGCTCTCGCTGGCCATCGGCACGCTGCTCGCGGTCTCGCGCGTCGTGGCGGCGCCCTGGTACCGGTGGGCTGTGGTCGGCCTCGTCGAGCTGCTGCGCGGCGTGCCGGTCGTCATCGCGGTCTTCTTCGCCAGCCGGGTGCTGCCGTCGTTCGGCCTGGACATGCCGGTGATGTGGTACCTGGTGATCGGGCTGACCGCGTACAACTCGGTGATCATCGCCGAGATCGTGCGCGCCGGGATCATGTCGCTGCCGCGCGGGCAGAGCGAGGCGGCTTACGCGATCGGGCTGCGCCGCTCGCAGGTGCTGCGCACCGTGGTGCTGCCGCAGGCGTTCCGGGCGATGCTGCCCGCGCTGATCAGCCAGCTCGTGGTGATCGTGAAGGACACCTCGCTGGGCTTCATCATCTCGTACGTGGATCTGGTGCGGCAGGGGCAGATCGTCATCCAGAACCTGAACAACCCGATCCAGACGTACTTCGTCATCGGCGTGGTGTTCGTGCTGATCAACTACGCGTTGAGCCGCGCCGCGGTGTTCACCGAGCGCAGGCTCAGCCAGGGGCGCAAGGGCGGGCTCACCGCGCCCAGCGCGGTCGAGACCGGCCGCGCGGTGTGACCGGCGGGTCCGCCGCCGCTCAGCGCGGAGCGGGGCGGGCCTGCACCCCGGCCGTGGCCAGCGTGCCGTCGTAGGCCCGCTGCCAGCCGCCGTCGCTCACCACCGCGGTGAGCGCATCGGAGAGCTGATCGCGCATCGCGTCGTCCCCGGACTTGATCACCAGGAAGTGCTCGGCGCCGTCCTCGGTGACCGCGTACGGCCCGACCCCGGCAACGCCGGGGCCGGCCGGGTCCAGGCCGCCGAACTGCAGGTCCACGCTGCCGCCCGCGAGCGCGTCGGCGCGCAGCGTCTTCGGCAGCAACCGGTAGGAGATCTGGGTGTCCGGGTTCAGGCCGAGCTCCTGGGCCACCAGCTTCGCGACCTCGACGTCGAAGCCGCGGTAGCCGCCCGCGCCGTCGCGCGCGGCGAAGTCCGGCTCCTCCGCGCGGAGTCCGACCAGCAGCGAACCGCGCCGGCGGATCTTCTCCAGGGTCGGTGAGTCGTCGAGCTCGACCGGGGGCGGCGGCGCCACGCTCGTCGGCGGTGCCACCGGCGGCGGCGCGGCGTCGGGCGACCGCTCCGGTTCGCCGCTGCCGCCGGAACATCCGGCCAGCGCCACCGCGCTCGCCAGCACCACTGCCACCACACCGCTGCGCATGCGCCCCATCCTGCCAGCCGAGCGGATCTTCGGAAGCCCCTCCACCGCGCCGGCCGTCCCGAACACGAGCGGTGATCAGCGGAGCTCCGATCGGCCGCGGCGGCCACGGGATTCCGCCCGATCGAAGGCGGATCCCGTCGCGCCGCGCGTGGCGATTCCGCACCCCCGACTCGAAGTGGTGATCTTCTTCGGCCGCGGGAGGTCCGCCGCAACCGGCCGTTCACGGCACCGCCGCGCCGTCGACCGCGGGCTCCGGGCCCTCCGGCGCGCTCGGGAAATCACCAGAACCTCGCTGACCTCGTACGGCCCGCCCGCAGGCAGCGGCGTCCCGGGCGCGCGAGCATCGCTCCAGGTCAGTGCCGCTGAACGGACGCGTATCGCGGCTCGTCATCCATCCGACATGCCGAGTTCACGATCATGGCCTGCTCTGTATCGGTTTTGACTTCTGCATCACACCCGTTAGTGTGGCTGGCGTCACGAAGATCAGAGGCGCCAGCGTCGTCGCCCGTGTGCGCAAGCAGCACCGAATCCGTCAGGAGGCGACGAATGGCGACGCGAGCGACCATCCACCCCGTCGTGCAGCGAGTCACGGAACGTATCCGCAGCCGCAGCGAGCAGACCCGGCGCGAGTACCTCGACCGCATCAGCGCGGCGGCGGCCGACGGACCGGTCCGGTCCGGAATGCCGTGCAGCAACCTCGCCCACGGTTTCGCGGCGTGTAGCGGCGCCGACCGGATCGCGGTGCGCGGCGAGACCAAGCCGGGCGTGGCGATCGTGTCGGCCTACAACGACATGCTCTCGGCGCACCAGCCCTACGCCGAATACCCGCCGCAGATCAAGGACGCGGTGCGCGAAGCAGGCGGGGTCGCCCAGTTCGCCGGTGGGGTTCCCGCCATGTGCGACGGCATCACCCAGGGCCGGGCGGGCATGGAGCTGTCCCTGTTCTCGCGCGACGTGATCGCGATGGCCACCGGTGTCGCGCTGTCGCACGAGATGTTCGACGGCGCCCTGCTGCTCGGGGTCTGCGACAAGATCGTGCCCGGCCTGCTCATCGGCGCACTCGCCTTCGGGCACCTGCCGACGATCCTGGTGCCCGCGGGCCCGATGGCCTCCGGCCTGCCCAACACGGAGAAGAGCCGCATCCGGCAGCTGTTCGCCGAAGGCAAAGCCACCCGCGAAGACCTGCTCGAAGCCGAATCGGCCTCCTACCACTCCCCCGGCACCTGCACGTTCTACGGCACCGCGAACTCCAACCAGCTCGTCGTCGAAGTGATGGGTCTGCACCTGCCCGGCTCCAGCTTCGTCGCACCCGGCACCCCGCTGCGCCGAGCGCTCACCGAGGAGGCCTCGCGGCGCGTCGTGCAGCTCGCCCGCGGCGAGGACCCCGCCCCGATCGGGCGGCTGCTGGACGAGCGCGCGCTGGTCAACGGGGTCGTCGCGCTGCTGGCCACGGGCGGCTCGACGAACCACACGCTGCACCTGCCCGCGATCGCCGCCGCAGCGGGCATCGAACTCACCTGGGACGACTTCGCGGAGCTCTCCGCGATCGTGCCGTCGCTGTCGCGGGTCTACCCGAACGGCTCGGCCGACATCAACCACTTCGCCGCCGCCGGAGGCGTGCAGACCCTGGTCGGCCAGCTGCTCGACGCCGGACTGCTGCACCCCGACGTGCACACCGTCGCCGGGTTCGGCCTGGACCACTACCGCAAGCAGCCGTTCCTCGAAGACGGCGAGCTCGTCTGGCGCGACGCTCCCGCCGAGAGCCTCGACCCGGACGTGCTGCGCGGGGTGCAGGACCCGTTCGCGCCCGACGGCGGGTTGCGGGTGCTGCGCGGCAACCTCGGCAGCTCCGTCATCAAGGTCTCCGCGGTCAAGCCGGAGAACCGCGTCGTCACCGCGCCCGCGCGCGTCTTCGACGACCAGCACGACTTCACCGCGCTGTTCCGGTCCGGCGAGCTCGACCAGGACGTCGTCGTCGTGATCCGCAACCAGGGTCCGCAGGCCAACGGCATGCCCGAGCTGCACGGGCTCACCCCGTCGCTGGGCGTGCTCATGGACCGCGGGCACCAGGTCGCGCTCGTCACCGACGGACGGATGTCCGGGGCCTCCGGCAAGATCCCCGCCGCCATCCAGCTCACCCCCGAGGCGACCGCGGGCGGCCCGCTGGCGCGGGTGCGCGACGGCGACATGATCCGGCTGGACGCCGAGCAGGGCACCCTGGAAGTGCTCGTCGGCGACGAGGACTTCGCGGCCCGCGAACCGGCTCGCGGCGCCCCCGCCACCCAGCACGGCACCGGGCGCGAGCTGTTCGCCGCGTTCCGCCGCTCCGTCGGCCGCGCCGACCAGGGCGCTAGCGTGTTCGCGCCGCAGCAGCGCACCGGCGCGCCGAGCGACCTGCCCGTCTGATCCTCCGCCGGGGGCCGCGAACCTCCCGCGGCCCCCGCGCGACATGACAGGATCAATGCGATCGACCGCCTGAACTGGCGTTTACGGAAACAGGTGAACCCCGCCATGAACACTGCCTCCGAAGTGCTCGACATCAGTCCCGTCGTTCCCGTCGTCGCCCTCGACGACGCCGCCCACGCGGTCCCGCTGGGGCAGGCGCTGCTGCGCGGCGGCATCCGCACCATCGAGGTCACCCTGCGCACGCCCGCCGGGCTTCCCGCGATCGAACAGCTCGCCGCCGAAGTGCCGGAGATCGTCGTCGGCGCGGGCACCGTCACCGAGGTCGGGCAGGCCGACAAGGCCCGCGAAGCCGGGGCGCGCTACATCGTCACGCCGGGCAGCACGGATCGGCTGCTCGACGACATCGACGCCACCGGCCTCCCCTACCTCGCCGGGATCAGCACCGTGTCCGAGGCGATGCGGCTGGCCGAGCGCGGCATGACCGCGATGAAGTTCTTCCCCGCCGAAGCCAGCGGCGGCGTGCCCTACCTGAAGTCCATCGCCGGGCCGTTGCCGCAGCTGCGGTTCTGCCCCACCGGTGGCATCGGCACCGACAACGCCGGGCGCTACCTCGCGCTGCCCAACGTGGGCTGCGTCGGCGGGTCGTGGCTCGCTCCGAAGCAGCTGCTCGCCACCGGGCAGTGGGGCCAGATCGAGGCGCTCGCCCGGCAGGCCGCGGCCCTCGGCTGAGCACGACCGGTGCCACCCGCGGCTCGTCGCGGGTGGCACCGGCACTCGTGCGAACGCGGTAGGCGGTGTCCCCTCCGCAGGCGATCCGAGCGGTCGTCGCCAGCTCGTAGCGTCGGAGGACCTCGAAGCTTGGGCGGTCACCGAATGCACCTGCGCGACATCCGACACCGCTGGCCGGGTCGCCTCGCCACGCACCGGCGAGCGCTCGTCTCCCTGCTGCTGGCGGCCCTGCTCGGCGTCGCCGCGGCGAGTCCGGTCACCGCCGCGCCCGCGCAGCACTCCCCGCAGCCGGGCACCGTGGTCACGTTCACCTTCGACGACGGCAGCGTCTCGCAGACCACGGGCGCCGAAGTCCTGCAGCGCCACGGGATGCACGGCACCTTCTACATCATCTCCGGCGCCATCGCGAGCCCCGGCTACCTCGGCCACGAGGAACTGCGGCGCGTCGCCGAGGAAGGCCACGAGATCGGCGGGCACACCGTCACTCACCCGGACCTGACCCAGGTGAGCCCCGACGAGATGCGCAGGCAGATCTGCGACGATCGCGCCAACTTGAACCGGTGGGGCTACCAGGTCACCTCGTTCACCGCCCCGTTCGACGAAGTCGACGACGACGTGCGCGCCGCGGTCGAGCAGTGCGGCTACAGCAGCGCGCGGACCATGGGCGGGCTCCGCGCTCGCGACTGCCCGGACTGCGTCGCCGCCGAATCCATGCCGCCCGCCGATCCCTACGAGATCCGGTCGCCCGGCATGCTCACGCGGGACACCACCGTCGACGAGTTGAAGGAGGCGGTGACCCGCGCGGACGACTCGGGAGGCGGCTGGGTGCCGCTGGTGCTGCACCAGACCTGCGACATGTGCGGTCCGCTGGCGGTGAGCCCCGGGGTGCTCGACGAGTTCGCGGCGTGGCTGCACGACCGCGGGACCGCCGTGCGCACCGTGCACGAGGTCATCGGCGGCGCCGTCGCGCCGGTCCACCGGGCACCGCCGCCGCAGCAGCGGGACCGGCCGGTGAACGCCTCGCTCGAACAGGCCGGTCCCGACGGCGTCCCGCTCGGGTGGGAAACCGGTGGCTGGGGCACGAACACGCCGGTGTGGACCAGGACGCGCGACGCGCACGACGGGGAGTGGGCGCAGCGGCTGGACATGCCGCGGTTCACCGACGGGGACGCCAAGCTCATGTCCACCTTGGACCTCGGCGAATACGCGCTGCCCGCGCGGAAGGGGCAGAACTACTCGCTGAGCACCTGGTACAAGTCCACCGCGCCCACCCAGCTCGCGGTGTACTACCGGGACCGCGTCGGCCAGTGGCGGTACTGGGCGGCGGGCCCGACGTTCGCGCCCGCGCAGCAGTGGACGGAGGCGTCCTGGACCACCCCGGCCGTGCCCGAGGAGGCCACCGGGATCAGCTTCGGGCTCGCCCTGTTCTCCCGCGGTTCGCTCACCACCGACGACTACGGGGTCAGGGTGAACGCCGAAGCCAGCAACGACAGCGCCTGCCGCGACCTGGACTGGTGGGTCCCCCGGAGGTGGCTGTGCCTGTGACCTGCCCGGAATCGGGGTGACCGCGCATGCCGGTGCCCCGGGGTCGCGCGACGGCGGCGCTGGCCGCGGCACTGATCACCGCTTCCTGCGCGGGCGGTGAGCAGGTGCACGGCCGCCAGTACCCGTGGCACACCGGCATCGTGGCGACGACCTTCTGGGTCGGTGAGGTCCTCGACCCGGACACCTCCGACGGCAGCCAGGTCATCTCGACTTACGACTCCGCCTGGCAGCAGCACTACGGCGGCTGCGACGGAGTCCTGCTCGACGGCCGGTGCGACACGGAGCCGCGGACCGCCGCCAACGGCTACTTCCCGACCAGGATGACGCCGCGGGAGAACCCGTTCTACCTCGATCTCCCCTTCGACGACCTCAACGACCCCATCGCCTTCGAGCAGCGCGGCGCCGTGGTGCCCTGGAGCCGGGATCCGGGCTACGCCGGCCGCGAGCGGGACGAGTCGTTCAGCTACCTGAAGAACCGCTGGGTGCAGCTCACCAGGGGTGACGCCGTGTGCTTCGGCCAGGTCCAGGACGCCGGGCCCGCCGAGTACCACGACGCGCGGTACGTCTTCGGGCACGACGACCCCCGGCCGGTGAACACCCGGTTCAACGGGGCGGGGCTGGACGTGTCCCCCGCGTTGAACGGCTGCCTCGGCTTCACCCAACTCAACGGCGCGCACGACCGGGTCGACTGGCGCTTCGTCGAGGAGTCCGACGTGCCCGACGGGCCGTGGCGGCGCGTCGTCACGACCTCGCCGCCGACGCTGTACTGATCCGGCTAGGCCGCGAGGTTCGTGGAGATCCGGTCCACCGCTTCGGGAATGGAATCGACCACGGGAACGCCGGCGGTCTCCAGCGCGCGACGGCTCATGACGCCCGTCGTCACCAGCACGCAGCCGGTACCGACCCGCTCCGCCGCGAGCGCGTCGTCGAGCACGTCGCCGATGAGCACCACGTCGGCCGGGTCGAGTCCCTGTTCCGCGAGGTGGTGGCGCAGGTGCTCGGCCTTGGCTCCGCCGCCGATGTCGGTGCGCAACCCGTCGACCCGTTCGAACAACGGCAGCAGCTCCAGCCGGGTGATCAGCGGGACCAGCTCGTCGTGGAACCACATCGACAGCAAGGACTGCGTGCGGCCCGCTTCTCCCCATTCGCGCAGCACGTCCGGGACGCCGGTGGCCAGCTTCGCCGTGTGCAGCAGCTCCCGGTAGTGCTCGTGGTAGAGCACGTCGAGCCTGCTCCAGTCGGCTTCGGACAGCGGGCGGTCCAGCAGCCGCTCGTAGCACTGCTGCAGCGGGCGGCTGAAGATCGACCGCCACTGCTCGAGGTCGATGTGCTCGCGCCCGAACTCTGCACACACGGCGTTCACCGCCGAGACGACCGCGTCGTTGTCGTCCAGCAACGTGCCGTTCCAGTCCCACACGATGTGCCGTGCCGCTGAGGTCATCCCACCGCCGACTCGCATAACACCCCTGTCCCGATCGACTACCGCCGCCAGATCCGGCAGCCTAGCCAAACCCGACGATCTCCCGTCATCCCCCGAACCGCGGAGAACGACCTTGCCCTATGCGCACCGCCTCGCCACCCGGGACGACCTGCCTGCCATCGTCGACATCTAAACGCCGCCATCCCCGCCAAGGCGAGCACGTGCGACCTCGAACCGGTCGACGTCTCGGCGCGCGAAGCGTGGTTCGCCGAGTCGCCCCCCGACCGTCGTCCCGTCTGGGTCGGGCACGAACCGGGCTCGCCGCGGACGGTGACCGGGTACCTGTCGTTCGACCCGTTCCTCAACGGGCGGCCCGGGTACGACGTGACCGCTGATCTCGCGATCTACCTGCACCCGGACCACCGCGGACGGGGGCAGGGCCACCACCTGCTGGAC
Organism: Saccharopolyspora sp. NPDC002578; assembly: GCF_053592695.1. Lineage (NCBI taxonomy): Bacteria > Bacillati > Actinomycetota > Actinomycetes > Pseudonocardiales > Pseudonocardiaceae > Saccharopolyspora > Saccharopolyspora sp. NPDC002578. Next base: position 42,381 of record NZ_JBSFWJ010000046.1, read on the forward strand.
GAGGCCATCGCGCACGCGCCGCGGCTGGGCGTGCGCACCCTCGCGGCCAGCATCTTCGCCGCCAACGAGGCGAGCATCCGGCTCTTCCGGTCGCACGGATTTCAGCAGTGGGGACTGCTGCCGGGCGTCGCCGACCTGGACGGCGTGGTCCACGACCTCGTGTTCGTCGGACGCTCCGTCGGTGACGCGGCCCCATGAGCCGTGCCCACCCGCCGTCGCTCAGGATTACCGACGGTGGGAAGGGCGGTGCGCCGGGAAAGCGTGCTCGTCACGGTGCTTCCGCGTCGTCCGCACCGGCTTCCAGGTCCGACCGGTCGAGCTCGTCCTTGACCACCCGGAAGGCCATGCCTTCCGGGTAGCCCTTGCGGGCCAGCATTCCGACGAGCCGGCGCAGCCGCTTCTCCGGGTCGTCCACGGTGAGCGAGCGGAGCTTGCGGCGCACCAGTTCCCGCGCCCGCTCCTGCTCGGCATCCGTGTCCACAGTGGAGAGAGCTTCGGCGACCAGGTGCTCCTCGACGCCCTTGCGGCGCAACTCGTAGCCCAACGCCTTGCGGCTCAGACCTTGGTTGCGCTGCCGCTCGCTAACCCACGCCTCGGCGAACTCGGCGTCGTCGACCAGGCCCGCGTCGACGAACTTCTGCAACACCGCGTCCGCGACGTCTTCGTCGATCTCCTTGCGCAGCAAGGCCTGGCGCAGCTCGGCTCGGCTGCGGGCACGCACCGCCAGCAGCCGGTACACCACGTCGCGGGCCGACGCCTCCGGGGATTGCGGCACCCCCGGCGGGCGTTCCTCCTGCTGCCGCCGCCTGCCGGTGCGCCCCGGAGACCGAGCCGCCGAGGAGTCCGGCGTCCCCGACGGTTCCGGAGACTCCGAGGACTCCGCCATGGCGCTGCGGCGGCGGCGCTTGCCGGTGCCCCGCGGCGGGGAACCGTCCGGTCCGGTGGTCTCCGCTTCGGATGAGCTCAGCCCCGCACCGGCGACCGGCGAACCGGGCGCGTGGTCGGTACTGCGCCACACGCCCCGCCCGGAACGGCCGCCGCCGCGCTGCGCACCCGCCGAGTCCGACCGTGACCGGGAGAACTCCGCGGAGTCGTCGTCTGCCGACACCGCCGGGCTCAGAACTCGACGGGAGCCGGGTCCGCGGCCTCTTCGGCGTCCACCTTCGCCCCGATGCCGACCTTCTCCTTGATCCGCTTCTCGATCTCGTTGGCCACGTCCGGGTTCTCCCGCATGAACTTGCGGGCGTTCTCCTTGCCCTGGCCCAGCTGGTCGCCCTCGTAGGTGTACCAGGCACCGGACTTGCGGATGATGCCCTGCTCCACGCCCATGTCGATCAGCGAACCTTCGCGGCTGATCCCGATGCCGTAGATGATGTCGAACTCGGCCTGCTTGAACGGCGGCGCGGTCTTGTTCTTGACCACCTTCACCCTGGTGCGGTTGCCGACCGCGTCCGAGCCGTCCTTGAGCGTCTCGATCCGCCGCACGTCCAGCCGCACCGAGGAGTAGAACTTCAGCGCCTTGCCACCGGTGGTGGTCTCCGGGCTGCCGAACATCACGCCGACCTTCTCCCGGAGCTGGTTGATGAAGATCGCGGTGGTCTTGGCGTTGTAGAGGGCCGCGGTCAGCTTGCGCAGCGCCTGGCTCATCAGCCGGGCCTGCAGGCCGACGTGGCTGTCGCCCATCTCGCCCTCGATCTCGGCGCGCGGCACCAGCGCGGCCACCGAGTCGACCACGATGCAGTCCAGCGCGCCGGAGCGGATCAGCATGTCCGCGATCTCCAGCGCCTGCTCGCCCGTGTCGGGCTGGGAGACCAGCAGCGCGTCGGTGTCGACCCCGATCGCCTTCGCGTACTCCGGGTCCAGCGCGTGCTCGGCGTCGATGAACGCGGCGGTGCCGCCGAGCCGTTGCGCGTTGGCCACCGCGTGCAGCGCGACCGAGGTCTTACCACTGCTCTCCGGGCCGTAGATCTCCACGATGCGCCCCCGCGGCAGGCCACCGATGCCCAAGGCCACGTCCAGCGCGATGGACCCGGTCGGGATGACCTCGACCGGTGCCCGCGTCTCGTCGCCGAGACGCATCACCGATCCCTTTCCGTACTGCTTGTCGATCTGGGCGAGGGCCAGTTCGAGCGCCTTGCCCTTGTCCGGTGTCGCTGCCATCGGGGGTCCACCTCGGTCAAGTCGAAGCTTCGTCGTGTGCGCACGACGCTACGGGTAGGGACCGACACTCCGGTGGACTGCCCTGGCCACCCGGCCGCCCGTTGCCCGGCGACGGGGCCCGGCGAACACCGAGGTCCGATCCGCAAACCCGATCATAGGCGAACGGATGTTCGATCATCGAGCCGACACGCCAACACCATCACCCTTCCGCATGAACAAGATCCCCACCAACCCCCGACAGCCCTCCACCTAAACGCCGAAGCCGTGCATTTGGGCGGCGAAGCAAGCCTGCTTGGCGGCGAAGCCGTGCCTGTATGTGCGAAGCACATAGCCCACGTCGAAAAGCCCTCACCCGCGGGTTCTCAGGTGTCTTCTCGCGAGGACGGCTTTTTCCCTCGTGGCGGAGCCACTCGGGAAAAAGATCCCGCAGCGAGAAGACACCTGAGGTTCCGCTACCCGACCACCAAAGCAAAACGAGCCGAAGCAGGAAGCAGAGATTCAACGACGCGAAGCAGGGACTTCGAAGGTGTTGCATAGGGCTAGCCACACCTGCTTCGGCGAGAAGCCGGCTTCGAGCGCCTCGTCCACGGTGCGGCCGCCGAGCTCCGACATCACGTGGTCCTCGGCGAGCATCTCGGCTCGCAACCGGCCGAACTCCTCGGCCATGCGTTCGCGGAAATCGGTGTGTCGCATCGCGTCCAGCCTACCGAGGGCGCCCGCGGGTACCGTCGTGGTGTGCTGCTGATGCAAGCCGACCCGACCGGTATGTCCAGCCCGCTGGGGCAACTCGTGATCGCGGCGATGCTGCTGGTCGCGATCGTCGTCGCGCTGCGCTGGCTGTGGAACCAGCGCGGGCGCTGATCACGCCGCGCCCGGCTGCACGGTCCGCTCGAAGTCGTCGGCCAGCGCGTCCGGCGTCAGCCGCCCGTCCTGGTTGGGCGCCAGCACCATGCCCACCACGGGCCGGTCGGTGACGGTGAACACCAGCGTCCCGGTGGTCTTCCCGGTGACCGCCCGGTAGTGGCCGGAGTAGCCGTTGCCGGACCAGTTCGCCTGCACCTGGTCACCGGTGGCGCCGTGGAACATCAGCAGCAGGTCCGCGCGCTGCCGCGCCTCCTCCGGTGAGCCCAGGTGGGTGTAGATCACCAGGGTGTCCTCGTTCGGGTTCCCCTCCGCGCAGGACACGACGGTGCCGTCGAGGTCGCGCAGCCCGGCGACGAAGCGCTGCCAGCCGGGTACGCAGTTGGACCGTTCCGGCAGGTCCCCGGCGAGCCTGTTCAGGCACGGCGTGAAGCCGGCGGCGTCCTGGGTGGTGGTGTCCCGGCACTGCTCGGCGGTGGGCACCCCGCCGCCCCCGCCGAGGACGGCGGCCAACACCACGACCGCCACGAGCAGCACCGCCGCCGCGATCGACCCGCCGATGAGCCACGGGCGGCGACCGGGTCGGCGGGACGGCTGCTGCGGGCCGGGCGGCGCGGGCGGCTGCGCCATCGGCTGCGGCGGGCCGAACGCGGCCTGCGGCGGGATGCCGCCGAGGTCGCCGGTGCGCAGCGCGGCGCCGTCGCGCGGGACGTGGTGGGCGCCGAGCGCCACCGCGGTCTCCGGTTGGTCGAGGCTGGTGGCGACGACGTTGAGCTGCTCCCCGATCAGGCTCGCCACCAGCGGCAACCGGCTCGAACCGCCGACCAGGTAGAGCCCGGCGAGGTGCTGCGGCGTCATCCCGTTCGCCTGCAGCAGCGCGGCGAGCATCTCGACGCTGCGGCGCAGGCTCGGCCGGGTCAGCGCCTCCAGTTCTTGGCGGGTGACCAGCACGTCGGCGAACGGTTCCGGCATGGGCACTTCGGTCTGCACGTGCCGGGACAGCACTTCTTTGGCTTCCCGGACGTCTTCGCGCAGCGTGCGCTGGGTGCGGCGGTCGGCGGTGGTGGTGGGGCGCAGCAGCGCCTGCCAGCGCTGCGGGTCCTTGTTGGAGACCTGGCGGCCGACGTGTTCGAGCAGCGCCTCGTCGACGTCGAGTCCGCCGAGGTCGGCCAGTCCGTCCTCGGCGAGGACCGCGAAGCCGCTCTGGGTGGCGCCGACGATGGCGCAGTCGAAGGTGCCGGCGCCGAGGTCGTAGACCGCTAGTGCCCTGCCCTGCGGCAGCGAGCGGTCGGGGAAGGACGCGAAGTGCGCCGCGGCGGCGACGGGTTCCGGCACCAGCACCAGGTTGCTGCCGAAACCGGCGAGCCGGGCCGCCGACAGCAGCACGTTGCAGCGGGTGGTACCCCACTGCGCGGGGTGGGTGAGCCGCACTTCGTCGGGCTGGACGCCGCCGAGCTGGCGGGTGGTCTCCTCCGCCACGCGGTGCAGGACGGCGGCCATCGCGTCGGTGACGGTGATGATCGTTTCACCGAGCAGCAGGGTGCCTTCGTCGATGCGGCGCTTCGGGTTCGGCTCGAACCGGGAGGGGTCGAGGCGCGCTCGGCGTTCCGCGTCGCGGCCCACGATGATCGCGCCGTCCTCGGTGGCGAACACCGCCGAGGGCATCGTCGACGAGCCGTCGACCTCGATGACCCTGGGTGGCCTGCCGTGCGCCGAAAGCACCGCCACCGTGTTGGAGGTGCCAAGATCGACCGACAACACGCGCACCGGTTTTGTCCTTCCGTAGCCAGATCCGGGGTGGACTCACCCGTTCTGCGGAATGTTGTCACGGCGGACGATCACAAGTGGGTGGTTCGGGCGAATCGTCATCGGCGGCACTGTCGGTGCCGTGGTCCAGCATGGAGGGGTGAGCGATCCGCTGGACGACTTCTCCCCCGCGACCCGCGAGTGGTTCCGGGGCGCGTTCGACGCGCCGACCCGGGCCCAGACCGGGGCGTGGCAGGCGATCGGCGCGGGCGAGAACGCGCTGGTCGTGGCACCGACGGGGTCCGGCAAGACGCTCGCCGCGTTCCTGTCCGCGCTGGACGGGCTGGCCTCCGCGCCCCCGCCGGAGGACCCGAAGCGGCGCTGCCGGGTGCTGTACGTGTCGCCGCTGAAGGCGCTCGCGGTCGACGTCGAGCGCAACCTGCGCGCCCCGCTCACCGGCATCCGGCAGGCCACCCAGCGCCACGGCGGGACGCCGCCGGAGATCCGGGTCGGGATGCGGACCGGCGACACGCCCGCCGAGGAGCGGCGCGCGTTCAACAGGAAACCGCCGGACGTGCTGGTGACCACCCCGGAATCGCTGTTCCTGCTGCTGACCTCGGCCGCCAGGGAGTCGCTGCGCGGCGTCGAGGCGGTGATCGTGGACGAGGTGCACGCGGTGGCGGGCACCAAGCGCGGGGCGCACCTGGCGTTGTCGCTGGAACGGCTGGACGAGCTGCTGGCTCGACCGGCGCAGCGGATCGGGTTGTCGGCCACGGTGCGCCCGGTCTCCGAGGTGAGCACGTTCCTGGGCGGCGGCCGTCCGGTGCGCGTGGTGCAGCCGGAGCACGCCAAGCAGGTCGAGGTCGCCGTCGAGGTCCCGGTGCCGGACCTGGCGGAGCTGGGACAGCCGACCGGCGAGGTGACGGGGTCGGCCGCGGGAGCCGAGCAGCGCACCTCGATCTGGCCGTCGGTGCAGGAGCGCATCCTGGACCTGATCGGGCGGCACCGGTCGACGATCGTGTTCGCGAACTCGCGGCGGCTCGCGGAACGGCTGACGGCGGGCATCAACGAGCTCGCCACCGAGCAGGCGGGCGAGACCGCCGAGCGGGCCGGGAAGTTCCCCGCCGAAGCGGTGGGCGGTTCCGGTGTCACCTCCGGCGCGGCGGTGACGGTGGCGCGGGCGCACCACGGGTCCATGTCGAAGGAGCAGCGCTCCGCGGTCGAGGAGGAGCTGAAGTCGGGCCGGTTGCCGTGCGTGGTGGCGACCTCCTCGCTGGAGCTGGGCATCGACATGGGCGCGGTGGACCTGGTGGTGCAGGTGGAGACGCCGCCGAGCGTCGCCTCCGGGATGCAGCGCATCGGCCGGGGCGGGCACCAGGTGGGGGCGGTCTCGCACGGGGTGGTGTTCCCGAAGTTCCGGGGTGACCTGGTGGGTTGCGCGGTGGTGGCGGAGCGGATGGCCGCCGGGTTGATCGAGTCGCTGTCCTTCCCGCGGAACCCGCTGGACGTGCTGGCCCAGCACGTCGTGTCGATGGTGGCGATGGAGCCGTGGGACCTGGAGTCGCTGGCCAGGGTGGTGCGGCGGGCGGCGCCGTTCGCGGGCCTGCCGGATTCGGCGCTGTACGCGGTGCTGGACATGCTGGCGGGGCGGTATCCGAGCGAGGAGTTCGGCGAGCTGCGGGCGCGCATCGTGTGGGACCGGGTGCAGGACGAGCTGCGGGCGCGGCCGGGTGCGCAGCGGCTCGCCGTGACCTCGGGCGGCACCATCCCGGACCGGGGCCTGTTCACGGTGACGACGCCGGGCGACGAGGAGGCCGGTCGCGGCGGCGTGCGGGTCGGTGAGCTGGACGAGGAGATGGTCTACGAGTCGCGGGTGGGCGACACGTTCCTGCTGGGCACCTCGTCGTGGAAGGTGCAGGACATCACCCACGACCGGGTCGTGGTGGTGCCCGCGCCGGGGCAGCCCGCGCGGATGCCGTTCTGGAAGGGCGACTCCCCGGGCCGGCCGTTGGAGCTGGGCCGCGCGCTGGGCGCCTTCGTCCGGGAGCTGGTGGCCGCGGACCGGGAGGCGGCGACGGAACGGATGGCGCGCGCCGGGCTGGACGAGTGGGCGCGGGACAACCTGCTGGCGTACTTGGCCGAGCAGCGGGACGCGACGCGGCACGTGCCCGACGATCGGACGATCGTGGTGGAGCGGTTCCGCGACGAGCTCGGCGACTGGCGGATGGTGGTGCATTCGCCGTTCGGCGCGCAGGTGAACGGTCCGTGGGGTTTGGCGATCGGGGCCCGGTTGCGGGAGCGGCGCGGCATCGATCCGCAGGTCGCGTCCTCCGACGACGGGATCGTGGTACGGCTGGCGGACGCGTTGGACGAGTCCGGTGCGGACGTGCTGCCGACCGCGGAGGACGTGCTGCTGTCCCCGGACGAGGTGCAGCGGGTGATCACCGATGAGGTCGGCGGCTCGGCGTTGTTCGCGGCGCGGTTCCGGGAGTGCGCGGCGCGGGCGTTGCTGCTGCCGCGGCGGGATCCGCGCAAGCGCTCACCGCTGTGGCAGCAGCGGCAGCGGTCGGCGCAGCTGCTGGCGGTGGCGGCGCAGTACGAGCAGTTCCCGATCGTGCTGGAGGCGATGCGGGAATGCGTGCAGGACGTCTACGACGTGCCGGGCCTGACGGAGCTGATGTCGCAGGTCGCCGCCCGCAAGGTGCGGGTGGTGGAGGTGGAGACGCCGTCGCCGTCGCCGTTCGCGCGCAGCCTGCTGTTCGGCTACATCGGGATGTTCCTGTACGAGACGGACGCGCCGTTGGCGGAGCGCCGGTCGGCGGCGCTGAGCCTGGACTCGACGCTGCTGGCGGAACTGCTCGGGTCGGAAGCGCTGCGGGAGCTGCTGGATCCGGAGGTGATCGCGGAGGTCGAGCAGCAGTTGCAGCGGCTCGTCCCCGAACGGCACGCGAAGGACGCGGAGTCCGCGGTGGACCTGCTGCGGTTCCTGGGCGATCTGTCCAGCGCGGAGGCCGCGGAGCGCGGGATCCGTCCGGAGTGGCTGGCGGACCTGCGCGCGCAGCGCCGCGTGCTGGAGGTGCGGGTGGCCGGGGAGCCCCGGTGGATCGCGATCGAGGACGCGGGCAAGGTCCGGGACGCGCTGGGAGTCGCGTTGCCGGTGGGCGTGCCGGAGGCGTTCACCGAACCGGTCGCGGATCCGTTGGGGGAACTGCTGATCCGGTACGCGCGCTGCCGCGGCCCGTTCGCGGCGGAGTCCGCGGCGCGGCGCTTCGGGCTGGGCGTCGCGGTGGTGCACGACGTGCTGGATCGGCTCGCGGGTTCGGGCCGGTTGGTGCGCGGCGAGCTGCGCCCGCTGGAATCCGGCGGTGGCCGGGCGCTGGAGTACTGCGACTCGGAGGTGCTGCGCCGGTTGCGGCGGGGGTCGCTGGCGCGGTTGCGGGCCGAAGTGGAACCGGTGGAGCCCGCGGCGCTGGGCCGGTTCCTCCCGGTGTGGCACGGCGTCGGGGCCCGGTTGCGCACGGCGCCGACGGTGGACGACGTGTATTCGGTGGTGGAGCAGCTGGCGGGCGCGCCGGTTCCGGCGAGCGCGTGGGAGTCGCTGGTGCTGCCCGCCAGGTTGCCGGGCTATTCGCCCGCGCTGCTGGACGAGCTGACCTCCACCGGCGAGGTGACCTGGGTGGGGTCGGGTGCGCTGGCCGGTGGCGACGGGTGGATCGCGCTGGCGCCCACCGACGTGGCGGACCTGTTGCTGCCGGACCTGCCGGAGGCGACCGCGGACAGCCCGCTGCACGGAGCGATCTTGTCCACTTTGGACGGCGGGGCGCAGTTCTTCCGGACCTTGGCCGACCGGGCCGGGGCGATCGTCGTGGAAGGCGGCGAGCAGGCGCCCGCGGATGACGCGGTGATCGCGGCGCTGTGGGACCTGGTGTGGTCCGGCACGGTCACCAACGACACGCTGGCTCCGCTGCGGTCGCTGGTCTCCGGCAAGGGGGCCGCGCACAAGCCGCGGCGCAGTGCTCCGCGCGGCAGGTACGCGCGGTTGCGCGCCGGGCGCCCGTCGATGCCGAGCCGCAGCGGTCCGCCGACGGTGTCGGGCAGGTGGTCGTTGGCACCGGTACCGGCGGCAGAACCGACCCGGCGGGCACACGCTCGAGCCGAGGCCTTCTTGGAGCGGCACGGCGTGCTGACCCGCGGCGCGCTGGAGGCGGAACGCGTCACCGGCGGGTTCTCCGCCGTGTACAAGGTGTTGCGGGCGATGGAGGAGTCCGGGCGGTGCCGCCGCGGCTACGTCGTCGAGGGGTTGGGCGCGGCGCAGTTCGCGGTCCCGGGCGCGATCGACCGGGTGCGCGCGCTGTCCGGGCAGGAGGAGCGGGAGGACCGTTCGGTCGTGGTGCTGGCGGCGGCGGACCCGGCGCAGCCCTACGGTGCCGCGTTGCCGTGGCCGGACCCGGTGGGCGACACCCGGCACCGGCCGGGCCGCAAGGCCGGTTCGCTCGTGGTGCTGGTCAACGGCGCGGCCGTGCTGTACGTGGAGCGCGGCGGGAAGTCGTTGCTGTCGTTCACCGAGGACGAACAGCCGTTGCGGGACGCGGCGGGCGGGCTCGCGCGGGCGGTGCGGGAAGGCTGGCTGGAGCAGTTGGCGGTGCAGCGCACCGACGGCGCGGGCGCTTGGGGGTCGCGGATGGCCGACATCCTCACCGACGCCGGGTTCCGCGCCACTCCGAAAGGGCTCCGGTTGCGCGCGTGATCACAGCTCCCGGAACGGGAGCGCGTAGTCGAAGGTGCCGGTGATCTCCGGGGTGTGCTCGGTGAGCGCGCGGACTTGGAAGTGCGCGGCCCACTCGGGGTCCGGCGGGGTGATGCCGAGGTCCGTGGACGGCACGAATCCGAAGCGCGGGTAGTACTCGGTGTGGCCGAGCAGCGCGACCAGCGGTTCGTCCCGCGCGTCGGCTGCGGCCAGCACGGCGTGCATCAGTGCGCTGCCGACGCCGCGGCGCTGCGCCCGGCGCAGGACCCCGAGCGGCCCCAGGCCCAGCGCGGGCCGGTCTCCCACGTGGCCGCGGGTCGCCACGACGTGACCGACGACCTCGCCACCGGGTTCGACGGCCACGATCGACAGCGCCGGAATCCACCCGGCGTCGGCGCGCAAGGCGTCGACGAGCCCGACTTCGACCGGAGCGGTGCCTTCCGCGGTGGCGAACGCATCGCGGTGGACGGCTCGCACGGCTTCCGCATCAGATGCGAGCTCACGCCTCAACAACATGCCGCCACCTTCCCAACCCGCCCCACCCCCCGGCAAACGAATTAACCAAGGTCAATCCACTGTGGACAACACTCCCCATCTGGTTCGATCTTCCCCTCACCGCCTCGTCACCGGCGAAGCCACTGAGCAGCAACCACCAAAACAACCGGGACCACACCGAGTTCTCAGCATGTCTTTGCTCTTTCCCTTCACGCTGAGCGGCGTTCGTGTTCAGTGTCTTGTCAGCGGCGAAGCCGCTGAGCAGTGACCACCAGAGCAAGAAGACCACCAGCGGGTTCTCAGCGGTTTCCTCGCGAGGACAGCTTTTTCCCTCGTGGCGGAGCCACTTGGAAAAAAGATCCCGCAGCGAGGAAACCGCTGAGGTT
>NZ_JBSFWJ010000047.1:0-52139 GCF_053592695.1 Saccharopolyspora sp. NPDC002578
CAAACCAAGAAGACCACCGGCGGGTTCTCAGCTGCTTCCTCGCGAGGACAGCTTTTTCCCTCGTGGCGGAGCCACTCGGGAAAAAGATCCCGCAGCGAGGAAGCAGCTGAGGTTCCGCTAAGCGACCACCTACGAAGGCCGAAACTCACCCAAGCAACGCATCAACGAAGGCGGCGGGTTCGAAGGGGGCCAGGTGGTCCGGCCCCTCGCCGAGGCCGACGAGCTTCACCGGCACGCCCAGCTCGCGCTGCACCTGGAAGACGATGCCGCCCTTCGCGGTGCCGTCGAGCTTCGTCAGCACGATGCCGGTCACGTCCACCACTTCGGAGAACACCCGCGCCTGCACCATGCCGTTCTGGCCGGTGGTGGCGTCGAGCACCAGCAGCACCTCGTCGACCTGGGCGCGCTTCTCCACGACGCGCTTGACCTTGCCGAGCTCGTCCATCAGCCCGGACTTGGTGTGCAACCGGCCGGCGGTGTCCACCAGCACGGCGTCCACGCCGGCGTCGGTGGCGCGGGAGACCGATTCGAACGCGACGCTCGCCGGGTCCTGGCCTTCGTTGCCGCGCACCACTTCGGCACCGACCCGCTCACCCCAGGTGGCGAGCTGTTCGACGGCGGCGGCGCGGAACGTGTCGGCCGCGCCGAGCAGCACCTTGTGGCCGTCGGCGACGAGCACCCGCGCCAGCTTGCCGGTGGTGGTGGTCTTGCCGGTGCCGTTGACGCCGACGACCAGCAGCACCGCGGGCTTGCCGCCGTCGGCGGGGTCGCCGTGCGGCAGCGCGCGCACGGAACGCGGTGCTTCGGTGCTCAACGCGTCGATGAGCACTTCGCGCAGCAGCGCCCGCGCGTCCTCCGGGGTGCGCACGCCGCGCGAGGCGATCTCGGTGCGCAGCCGCTCGACGATCTCCGTGGTGGTGGCCGAGCCCAGGTCGGCCATCAGCAGGGTGTCCTCGACCTCTTCCCAGGAGTCCTCGTCCAGGTCGCCCGCGCCCAGCAGGCCCAGCAGGCCCTGGCCGAACGTGGAGCGGGAGCGGGAGAGCCTGCCGCGCAGCCGTTCCAGCCTGCCCGCGGTCGGCTCGATCTCCTCGATCTCGGTGGCCGGCTCGGCCGTCGCGGGTTCCGGTTCCGGAGGGGCCGTGGTGCGGTCCTGCTCGGGCACCTCGGCGGGCGGGGCGGTGGTGTCCTCGACCTGGTCCACCGCCGTCGCGGCGTCGGTCCCGGTCGTGCGGTCCTCGGCGGGCTCGGCCGTGGTCGCCGGGTCCTCGGTGGTCGCGGGCTGCTCGCGGGGAGTGCCGGTCTCCGCCTCGACCTCGGCTTCGGTGGGCAGCGGCACGTCGACGATGCCGCGCTTGGCGCTGTCCCTCGGTTCGGCGGCGTCGTCACCGACTCCGGGCTGCCCTTCGGTCTCCGGTCGTTGCTCGACCGGGTGTTCCGGCGGCGCCGTCGCGGTCGCGCCGCTGGAGAAGCTGAAGCCACCGCCCGCCTGGTAGCCGCCGCCCTGCACCGCCGGGCGCTCGGCCTCCTGCTCGCGCAGGCTGATGCGGCGCCTCCGGGCGAGCACGATGCCGGTGACCACGGCCAGCACCAGCACCACGGCGACGACAACGGCGATCAGAATCAGGTTCGAGGTGGACACGCACCCCATCCTCGCACCCGCTCGGAGCAGCGGCGGAGCAACCCCAAGGTGGGCGATTCACCAACAATGGCAGAAACGCGCTTGCATCCCCCAGCCCGGTGCAATACACCACTGTGCATGTCCTCTTGGCGGGTTCTCGGCCTGATCTCGGGCACGTCGATGGACGGCATCGACATCGCCGTCGCCGAGCTGAGCACGTCCGGCGACGGCACGGCGCGGCTGCGGCCGTGCGGCTCCACCGAGGTCGCCTACCCCGCCGAGCTGCGGCGGCGGCTGCTGGCCGCGCTGCCCCCGGCGCACCTCGACGCGCGGGAGTTCTGCGTGCTCGACACCGAGGTCGGCCGCGCCTTCGCCGACGCGGCCCGCCACGGCATCGCCGAGTTCGGCGACGTCGACCTGATCGCCTCGCTCGGGCAGACGCTCTACCACTGGGTCGAGGACGGGCGGGCGCGCGGCACCACGCAGCTCGGCCAGCCCGCGTGGATCGCGGAAGCGACCGGCCTCCCCGTCATCGCGGACCTGCGCGCTCGCGACGTCGCCGCGGGCGGGCACGGCGCACCGCTGGCCGGGGTGCTCGACGCGCTGTGGCTCGCCGACCGGCCGGGGCCGTCGATCGCGCTGAACATCGGCGGCATCGCCAACATCACCGTCGTCGGCGGACCCGAACCGCTCGCCTACGACACCGGGCCGGGCAACGCGCTGCTGGACGCCGCGGCAACCCGGGTGACGGACGGCGCGACCGCCAGCGACGTCGGCGGCCTGATCGCCGCCGACGGCCGGGTGCACCGGCGGCTGCTGGAGCGGCTGCTGGCCGACGACTACTACCGAGCGGAGCCGCCGAAGTCGACCGGCAAGGAGCACTTCGGCGCCGACTACCTGGACTCGGCGGTGCGCGAGGTGGACATCAGCGGGCCGGACCTGCTGGCGACGCTGACGGAGCTCACCGCCACCACCATCGCCGACGCCTGCCACCGCCACGGCCCCCGCGAGGTCATCGCCTCCGGCGGCGGCGTCCACAACCCGACGCTGATGGCGGCGCTGCGCGATCGGTTGCGGGACGTCGCGCTCCACGTCAGCGACGACCTCGGCCTGCCGGCGGCGGGCAAGGAGGGCTACCTGACCGCGCTGCTGGGCTGGTTGACCTGGAACGGGCTGCCCGGCAACGTCCCCGGAACCACCGGCGCCGACGGCCCCCGGCTGCTCGGCGCGATCACCCCCGGAGCCCGGCCGCTGCGGCTGCCGAAACCGGCGAGCGAACCTGTGCACCGCCTGCGCATCACCCACACCACGACTCCCCTGGAGGCCGAATGAGGTCCATCGATCTCATCGTGATCGGGCTGTACCTGGTCGCGATGCCGCTGCTGGGCCTGCTGCTCAGCGGGCGGCAGCGCAGCTCGCAGGAGTACTTCGTCGGCAGCCGCACCCTGCCGTGGTGGGCGGTGTGCTTCTCGGTGGTCGCCACCGAGACCTCCACGCTGACCGTGATCAGCGTGCCGACGGTGGCCTACCTCGGCACGTTCACCTACCTGCAGCTGGCCATCGGCTACCTCATCGGCCGCGTCATCGTCGCGTTCGTGCTGCTGCCCAAGTACTACGCCGGGAACCTGGTGAGCGCCTACGAGTTCCTCGGGCAGCGCTTCGGGTCCGGGCTGCAGGGCACCGCCTCGGTCACCTTCCTGATCACCCGGTTGCTCGCGGACGGCCTGCGGCTGTTCGCCACCGCGATCCCGGTGAAGGTGATGCTGGAGGTGTTCGGGGTCAGCGTCTCGTACTGGCAGATCGTGCTGGCGCTGTCGGTGCTGACCGTGATCTACACCTACTTGGGCGGGATCAAGGCCGTCGTGTGGGTCGACGCGATCCAGATGTTCGTCTACGTGGCCGGGGCGATCCTGGCGGCGGTCGTGCTCAACGGGCGGCTGTCCGGTGACTGGTTCTCCACCGCGTTGCAGGAGGGCAAGTTCCAGGTCCTCGACTTCGGGTCCTCGATCGTCACCGAGCAGTACGCGTTCTTCACCGCCGTCATCGGTGGCGCGGTGTTCGCGATGGCCTCGCACGGCGCCGACCAACTGATGGTGCAGCGGCTGCTGTCCTGCCGGAACCTGCGCGACAGCCAGCTCGCGCTGATCGCCAGCGGCGTCGTGGTGGCGTTGCAGTTCGGGCTGTTCCTGTTCATCGGCACCCAGCTGTGGTCGTTCTACAAGGGCGCGGACCCCTCGGCGCTGGGCATGGGCAGCGATGACGAGCTGTTCCCCCGGTTCATCGTGAACGAGCTGCCGGTGGGCGTGTCCGGCCTGCTGATCGCGGGCATCCTGGCGGCGGCGATGAGCACCTTGTCGTCCTCGTTGAACTCGCTGTCCACCTCCACGGTCAGCGACCTGTACCGGCGCATCGGCCGGCGCGACGTGGACGACGCGAGCGTGCTGCGGCTCGGCAAGGTCTGGACGCTGATCTGGGCGCTGGTGTTCGTGGTGTTCGCGTCGCTGTTCAGCAGCACCGACAACCCGGTGGTGGAGATCGGGTTGAGCATCGCCAGCTACACCTACGGCGCGCTGCTCGGCGCGTTCCTGCTGGGGCTGCTGGTGAAGCGGGCGCGGCAGACCGACGCGATCATCGCGTTCGTCTCGACGCTGGTGGTGGTGCTCGTGCTGGCGTTCGGGGTGACGTTCCCGGACGGCGAGGGCGGCGAGGCGTCGCTGGCGTTCCCGTGGTTCACGCCGGTCGGCGTGCTCGTCACGCTGCTCGTCGGCGGCCTGCTGTCGTTGCGCCACCCGGCGCCGCCGGCGGCGGAGAAGACCGCGGCGACCGCCGAGTCCGCTTGACCGGTGCGGCTCGCGGACCCCGCCCTGCCTGGGCGAACGGTCCGCGAGCCGCTCCTTGATCACGTGTGGCTGTTATTAGCCGCTGCCGCACCGCGATGTGATCATCGAGCGGTCAGGAGAGCATCATCGGCAGCGAGAAGATCAGCAGGCAGAGCACGAACCACGCGATCATGAGGCCCACGACCAGCCGGACGTTCGGCGTCGACTGCGGAACCGGGCCGATCGCGCCGGCGCCGAAGGCCACCATCGGAGGCTTGTAGTACGCCTCGATCTGCTGGCCCGCGTTCACCGGGATCACCGCGGTGGCCGAACCGAACTTCCACAGGTAGTTGACGTGCACCTCGATCTGGTGCTGCCCCGGCGGCAGGTCGATCACCGTGCGGCCCCAGACCGCGGGCGGGCCCGGCTGGCCGTTGATCGTCACGCCCGGCTTGAACAACGCCAGCATGAACGCGAGCGGCGCGTACGACGAGTCCAGCACCACCCGTCCCATCCCGGCGGGCGGCGGGCCGAGCGGCTGCGGCATGCCGGGAGCCTGCTGCGGCGGCCCGGGAGGCGGGTACCCCTGCGGCATCGGCTGGCCGGGCTGCGGGTAGGGCTGCTGCGGCATCGGTCCGGAGCCGGGGTATGGCTGCTGAGCCATCGGACCGGAACCGGGGTAAGGCTGCTGCGGCATCGGACCAGAGCCCGGGTAGGGCTGTTGCGGCATGGGCCCGGAACCCGGGTACGGCTGAGCCATCGGGCCCGGGTACGGCGATCCCGCGTACGGCTGCGGCATCGGGCCGGAACCAGGGTGGGGCTGCTGGGCCGCGGGTTCCGGGGCCGGGTAGCTCGGCTGCGGCAGGCCCGATCCCTGGTAGGGCTGCGGCGGCGGACCGGAGTACGGCTGCGGGAACGGCCCGGAGGCGGGATTCTGCTGCGCCCCGGACCAGTCGGGAGGCGGCACCGGTTGCCCGGCCTGGGGGTGCGGCTGACCCGGTTGCGGGCCGTACGGCTGAGACAAGGTGGCCTCCTGGGGGGCACGAAGAACGCGACGCACACCGTAATGCCCGCGTCCGTTCCGCCTAGTCCCGCCCCGAGAGCAACCGCCCCGTCGCCCGATACGGCTGTGGACAACCCCTCCCGCTGTGGACAACTCGCGCAATGTCGCGAGAAATTGACGCCCCGCGCCGCGCCGATATGCCGCACCGTCACCGAAAAAACCTCGATGACCAGCGATTCCTCTTCCCAACCCTCGCCACTTCATGATCATGGTCGGTTCAATTTCGCGAGAAATTTGCGGGGCGTCATCCGGGTGAGCGGTGCGGGGGCGTTCGCGGCTCCGTGCAGGTGAGCTCCGACGGCCCGGGGTGCGGGCCGCCGGGTCACCGGGTGCACGGGATCAGGTGCCGTCGCGGTCGGAGTCGGCGGAGAGCACGATCGAGGCGAGGTGCCCGTCGCCGTCGGGGACGACCTTGAGCAGCATGGCCTCCTCGAAGATCGAGTCGCCGTCGTTGAACGTGTCCCGCCCGGTGTGCGCGGCGTAGGGCTGCTGGGAGAACACCGCCGAGTTGAGCTTCTCGTCGAACATGAGCTGGCTGGTCAGCACCCGCTCGTTGCTGACGTGGACCATCACGTGGACGTGCACGGTGCGGCCCCGGTACCAGCCGGGCCAGATGGTGGTGAACTCGACGACGCCCTCGGCGTTGCTGACCTGGGCTCCGCGCAGGTAGCGCTCGTCGTCGGTGGGCACCAGGTCCTGATCGCCCCCGCCGGGAGGCCGGTCACCACCGCCGGGCGGCGGTCCGGGCGGGGTGCCGCCGCCACCGGAGGACTGGTCCTCGGCGCCGGAGTACAGCCCGGCCGCGTCGCAGTGCCAGATCTCCACGACGGCTCCGGGCAGCGCCGCGCACGTCTCGCTGTCCTGCACCTTCAGCGCGAGCCGCAGCCGCACGCCCTGCCGGTCCTCGCGGATGTCGCTGCGGATCTTGTCGGCGTCGAAGTAGTACGGGCCCTGGGTGGTGTCGGGGGTGAGGGTGCAGGTGTTGGTGCCGGCGAACAGGTCCGCGGCCTCGGTGGCGGTCTGCGGCGTGACCGATGCGCTCTCCCCTGTGGAGGTGGTGACGGTCGTGCTGCCGCCCGCCTGCGATCCGCACGCGGCGAGCAACGTGCCCAACCCGATGGAACCGACCCCGGCGAACACGGAGCGCCTGCTCACCCGCTGACCTTCGTGGTGGTCTGACATGCCGCCCTCTCTCGCAGTCTCGTACTGGGAACGGGACCGAAGTTAGAGCCGGAACGTGCGAGGAACCTGAACGCCAGCTGCGAGATCCGCGTGCGCGGGCCGCCGATCAGCCGGTGGCCGGACCGTCCGGCGCGTCGCCGTCCCCGGCCGGAGCGCCGTCCCCGACCCGAGCGTCGCCCTCGACCGGAGCGCCGTCCCCGACCGGAGCGTCGGCCGCGACCGCGGCGCCGGGAACCGGTTCCTCCTGGGCCGACGTCGCCGCCGCGTCCACCGGAACCTCGCCGTCGGCGACCGCTTCCGGCGCGGGGCCTTCCCCGGAGGCCTTGCCCTTCGACCCGCGCAGCCGCTGCGAGATGACCGTGGTGATGCCGTCGCCGCGCATGCTCACGCCGTAGAGCGCGTCGGCGATCTCCATCGTCGGCTTCTGGTGCGTGATGATCAGCAGCTGCGAGGTGCTGCGCAGCTGGTCGAGCAGGATGATCAGCCGCCGCAGGTTGGTGTCGTCGAGCGCGGCCTCCACCTCGTCGAGCACGTAGAACGGCGACGGCCGCGCCCGGAAGATCGACACCAGCATGGCGACGGCGGTCAGCGACTTCTCCCCGCCGGACAGCAGCGACAGGCGCTTGACCTTCTTGCCCGGCGGACGCGCCTCCACTTCGATGCCGGTGGTGAGCATGTCGTCCGGGTCGGTGAGCACCAGGCGGCCGTCACCGCCGGGGAACAGCACCGAGAAGACCTTCTCGAATTCGGCGGCCACGTCGTGGAAAGCGGACTGGAAGACCTCCAGGATCTTCTCGTCGACCTCCTTCACGACGTCCAGCAGGTCGCGGCGGGTGGACTTGATGTCCTCCAGCTGCGTGGACAGGAACCGGTAGCGCTCCTCCAGCGCCGCGTACTCCTCCAGCGCCAGCGGGTTGACCTTGCCCAGCAGCGACAGGTCCTTCTCGGCGCGCTTGGCGCGGCGTTCCTGGGTGCCGCGGTCGTAGGGCACCGAGGGCGGCATGGTGACTTCCTCGCCGCGTTCCTTCGCCGCCTCGTACTCGGCGACTTCGGCGGGGCTCGGCGGCACGGGCACCGTCGGGCCGTACTCCTCGGCGAGGTCGTCGAGGCCGATCCCGAAATCTTCGATGATCTTCGATTCGAGCTGTTCGATGCGCAGCCGCTGCTCGGCGCGCACCACTTCGTCCCGGTGCACCGCGTCGGTGAGCTTCTCCAGCTCGCCGCTGAGTTCCCGCACCCGCGCGCGCACCGCGCCGAGCGCCTGCTCGTGCTCGCTCTGCAGCGCCTGCGCGGTGTCGCGCTCCTCGGTGGCCGCGCGCAGCGAGGCGGCGATCCGCTCCAGGGCGGTCTCGGCGCCGTCGATCACGGCCTTCGCGACGCGGGCGCCGCGTTCCCTGGCCTGGCGGGCCGCTTCCGCGCGGGCGCGGGCCTCGCGCTCCTGGCGGGCGGCGCGGCGCAGCTGGTCGGCGCGGCCCTGCACCGCTCGGGCGCGTTCCTCGGCGGTGCGCTGGCCGAGGCGGGCGTCCATCTCCTCCTGGCGCAGCGTGCCGAGTTCGCCGCCGAGCCGGTCGCGCAGCTCGGTGTCCGGTTCGGCCTGCTCCTCCTGCTCGTTCTTGACGGCGGCCAGCCGCTCCTCCAGTTCCGCCAGCGAGGACAGCGCCTGCTCGCGGGACTGCTCGACCTTCGCGCGCTGCTGGCGCACCCGCTCCACCTCGGCGGTCGCCGACTGGGCTGCTTTACGCAGGCTGGAGACGCGTTCGGAGCTGCGGGCCGCGGCGACCTTGGCCTCGTTGATCTGCTCCTGCACGACGCGTACCTCGTCGCGGCGGGCCTGTTCCTCGGCGCGGGCGCCTTCGAGCGCGGCGGAGTGCTGCTCCAGGCGGCGTCCGGCGGCGGCGTGCTCCTGCTCGGCTTCGGCGACCGCGGCCTGCACCTCGATGACGCTCTGGCCGTCGTCGGAGCCACCGGTCGCCCAGTTCCCGCCGAGCACGTCGCCGTCGCGCGTCACGGCCCGCACCTCGGGGTGCGCGCGCACGACCGCGCGAGCGGCGGGGAGGTCGTCGACGACCGCCATCCGGTCCAGCGCCGTGGTCACCGCGGCGCGCAGCCCGTCCGGGGCGCGCACCAGGTCGGCCGCCCAGCGCGCCCCGTCCGGCAGCGTCGGCCAGCTCGACCGGTCGGCTTCCGCGGTGCCGCCGACCAGCACCCCGGCTTTGCCCGCCGCGTCGGTCTTGAGCAGTTCCAGCGCGCTGACCGCGTCGTCGACTCCGGTGACCGCCACCGCGTCGGCGACGGCACCGAGCGCGGCGGCCAGCGCGGCCTCCGCCCCGGCGTCCACGGTCAGCAGCGCGGCGACCGATCCGAGCAGGCCCGGCACCTTGTCGCCCGCGGCCAGCAGCGCACCGGCGCCGTCCTTGCGGTTGAGGCCCATCGACAGCGCTTCGACGCGGGCCTGCCAGGACGCGATCTCGCGTTCCGCGGTCCGCTCGGCCTTGACCAGCTCCTCGACGCGGGAGCGGGCGGCGTCCCTGGCCGCGGCTGCGTTGGCCTGGCGGTCGTGCAGCCCGGCGTCGTCGGATTCCTGTCCGCCGCTTTCGGCTTCGGCGTCGGCGAACGCGGATTCGGCGACCTCGGCGCGCTCCTGCGATTCGGCCAGCGACGTCGACAGCCGTTCCAGCTCGTCGGAGGTGGCGCCCGCCTTGCTGCGCATCGACTCGACCTGGCCGGACAGCCGCGCGACGCCCTCGCGCCGGTCGGCGATGGCGCGGACCGCGGCCATGTGCTCGCGTTCGGCCTCCTTGAGCTGCGATTCCAGCTCGGAACGCCGCCGCACCACGTCGCCGAGGGTCTCGCGGGCGCGCTCGACCTCTTCGCGCAGCTCGATCTCCTGCTCGGCGGCCTCTTCCGCTTCGGCGTCGAGCTGGTCGGGGTCGCGCCCGCTGCGCTGCTCGGTGTTCTGCGCGGTGAGGTGCTTGTGCCGTTCGGCGGCGAGCCGCAGCGTGCCGTGCAGCCGCTCTTCCAGCGCGGACAGCCGGTACCAGGTGTCCTGCGCGCGGTTGAGGCGCGGCGCGTCGGCGGCGACCTTCTCCTCCAGCCCCTTCTCCTCGGACTGGGCGAACTGCAGGCCGCGTTCGACCTCGGCGCGCTTGGTCTTGGCCTCTTCCTGGTCGGCCTGGTCGCGGGCCAGTTCGGCGCGGGAGGACAGCAGGTCGTCGGCGATCAGCCGCAGCCGCGCGTCCCGCAGGTCGGCCTGCACGGTCTGCGCCTTGCGCGCGATCTCGGCCTGCTTGCCGAGCGGTTTGAGCTGGCGGCGCAGCTCGCCGGTGAGGTCGGTCAACCGGGTCAGGTTGGCCTGCATCGCGTCGAGCTTGCGCAGCGCCTTTTCCTTGCGCTTGCGGTGCTTGAGCACGCCCGCGGCCTCTTCGACGAGCCTGCGGTGCTCGTCGGGCTTGGCCTGCAGGATCGACGCGAGCTGGCCCTGGCCGACGATGACGTGCATCTCGCGGCCGATGCCGGAGTCCGACAGCAGTTCCTGCACGTCCATCAGGCGGCAGCCGTTGCCGTTGATCTCGTACTCGCTGGCGCCGTCGCGGTACATCCGGCGGGTGATCGAGACTTCGGTGTACTCGATGGGCAGCGCGCCGTCGGCGTTGTCGATGGTGAGCGTGACCTCGGCGCGGCCCAGCGGGGCGCGGCCGGAGGTGCCGGCGAAGATGACGTCCTCCATCTTGCCGCCGCGCAGGTCCTTGGCCCCCTGCTCGCCCATCACCCAGCGCAGCGCGTCGAGCACGTTGGACTTGCCGGAGCCGTTGGGCCCGACCACGCAGGTGATGCCGGGTTCGAAGCGCAGCGTGGTGGCCGAGGCGAAGGATTTGAACCCTTTGAGCGTCAGGCTCTTCAAGTGCACGGCTGCGATCGACCTTTCCGCGAGTGCTGCCTGCGTGCGGCGTTCGGCAGAGCGTACCCGCCGCGATGTTCACCACCTCGCAGAACCGCGCCGGGACCGTTCCCGCGAGCCCGTTCAGCGTTCGACGAATCCCGTGCGGTCGCCCTTGGGGGCCGACCACTGCTCGGCGACGTGATCGACCTGGCCGGGGGTGTCGGCGGAGCGCAGCGCGGCGAGGAGCCGTTCGCAGGCGGCGCGCGGGCCCTCGGCGACGACCTCGACGCGGCGGGCGGGCAGGTTCGTGGCGCTGCCGACCAGGCCGAGCTCCAAGGCGCGCGCTCGGGTCCACCAGCGGAACCCGACGCCCTGCACGTGCCCGTGCACCCAGGCGGTCAAGCGGGCCTGCTCGGTGTTCGCGGAGTCGGCCGGGCCGGTGTCGTCGGTGTCGCTCACACCTCGCATGATGCCCGCCCGCGGGACCGCGTTCGCGGCGCACCCCGCACGCTCCGCGACCGCACATCACTCGAAGGTGTCTGAACCGGAGGCTTTCCCCGGGAATCACCAGCGCACGCAGTGGATCACCGCGGTGGAGCGCGGCACCCGGGCCGAACGGGCCTTGCCAGAGCGGCTACCGTGTCGCGAGATCCACGCGCTACGTCCGGAACGTCGACTTCGGTCCGAAACGGACGCCGCCGGTATCAGCGGAACAGGTTCGCCGGCCCGTTCCGTCGGGACTGAACGAGTGGGACACGATGGACCCTTTAGCACCTGAACCTGCTGCGGAGTCCGGGGATTCGCCCGGACGGCCGCGCCGCTTGGCCCTGTGGGCGACCACCGGGGTGGTCGTGGCGACGGGATTCGCCGCGTCGGCGGCGGTCATCGTCGGTGACCAGCAGCGCAACGACTCGGCCGAGGAGTACCCCGCGGTCGCGCCGAGCGCGACCACGCTGATGACGACGACGGGCTATCCGGGGGTGCCGCGGCCGGTCGGACCGCCGCAGCTGCTGCCGCCGCCCCCGCCGCCGGGCACGACCTCACCGGTGGACATCACCTCGACCGAGCCGGACGAGACCAGCGATTCCGTCGTGGTCCCGCCACCGGGGGACGATTCGTCCGCGCCGGCACCGCCGCGGCCGACCGGCCCGCCGGACACCGGGACTCCGGCTCCGCCGCCGCCACCTCCGCCGCCCCCGCCGACGACGCAGCCGCCGACGAGCCCGCCGACCACGAGCCCGCCGCCCACCACTCCGCCGGACACGACGTCCCCGCCTCCGACGGAGACGACGTCGGGCGGTTCCGGTTCGCCGTCCGCCTCGCGCACGGACGAGTCGGCGCCGCCGCAGCGCTCCAGCGCGGAGTCCACCACCGCGCCGCCGACGCCGGCACCCTCCTCGGAGGCATCCGAGCCGACCGTGCCGCCGGGTTCGTCCGGAACGCGCTGATCGTCGCGGTCCGCATCCGTTCGGACCGCGGCGATGCACCGATCGCCCGACACCGGTGATCAAATGGTGCATTCCCGCGTCCGGCGGCGGAAGTGACCCGCGGCGCCGTGCTAAATACAAGTCTCATGTCCCCGAGCACGCCGTACCCGAGGAGCCAGTTCCGCCGCCCGCCGAGTCCGGCGGTGCGCACGCACGACCTGACCTTGAGGCATCAGCGATGAGCGAATCAGAGGTGAGCCCCGCGGCCGGTGGCAAGCGGGGCCGCAAGCAGTCGCGGCCCGACCCGGCCGACGGCCCGGTCGCCGCGTTCGCCTATCGGCTGTGCGAGCTCAAGGAGTCCGCGGGCGATCCGTCCTACGACCGGATGCGCGGCGACTTCGGCGCCGCCGCCTCGAAGTCGGCGCTGTCCTCGGCGGCGCGCGGCCAGGACCTGCCGTCGTGGGAGACGTCCTGGGAGTTCGTGCGGAGCCTGGCGGTGGGGGTGCTCGCCCAGGACTCCGAGACGGTCCGCCGGGAGTGGCTGCGGCGGTGGGAGCACGCTCGCGCGGCGGCCGAGCAGCCACCCGTCCCGGAGGAGACCCCGGCACAACCCGAGGCGACGGTTCCCCCGGTGCGACCGGACGAGGAGCCCGATCCGGACTCCGGATCGGCAGGCGCGCGCCGCCGCGGCTGGATCTTGGCGGGCACGGGGCTCGCGGTCGTGCTGGTGGCGGTCGCGTTGAGCGCGTACCTGCTGTCCGGCCCGGAGCGGCCGATTCCCAGCGACGCGTCGCTGATGGTGCGCGAGACGATCGAGGACGGCACCCCGATCGCCGCGGGAACGAGCTTCGTGAAGTCCTGGGAGATGATGAACGTGGGCCGCGTCCCGTGGACCGGCCGCTACCTGGAGCAGACCGGTGAGCGGATCGGCGACGCCGAGTGCACCGCGCCGGAACGCGTGTGGATTCGCGACACTCCGCCGGGAGAACGGGTCTGGATCACCGTTCCGGTGCTGGCGGGCGACAAGACCGGACAATGCAAGCTCCCGTGGAAGATGGTGGACGAGAACGGTGATCTGTTCTTCCCGGATCAGGCGTTACGGCCCGTTTTCTTCGACATCACGGTGACTCCGGCGGAGAACTGAGCGCACCGTTCGGAGGGGGCGCCTTCGTCCACCCGTCGCGAACGAAGGCACCCGCCACCTCTTCCCCAGGGGTTGATCTCCACGCCGACCCCCCAGATCGGCGCGTGGACTTCCCCTTTTTCCTGCGGTTCGAGTGATCGCCGCAGACATGCCAGGCGGACCTGACCCCCAGTGCGGCGATCGCTCCGGCACCCGATGAGCGGTCCCCCAGTGAACCGCCGCCGCTGCCGTGACGACTACGTTTCCAGGACTCGCCCGGCCCGCCAAGCGATCATTGGCCGGTCCCGCCGATTTCAATGTCCACGCAGGTCAACGAATTGACCAGGAGTCAAAACAGCCCTCAAGCCGGGTCGCCGCGCACCAGCAGGTCGGCGTGCGCGCGGGTGGGTGCGACGACCTCCGCGTTGCGCTCGTCGCTGCGCAGCACCCACCGCCGCGCCTCGTCCCTCGATCGGCCGTACCGCTCGTGGCGCGCGATGAGCCGGGAGAGGCGTTCGTCGTCGTCGGGTGCGAGGAACCACGATTCGTCGAGCAATTCCCGGACCTGGTTCCACGGCGGCACGTCGAGCAGCAGATAATTGCCTTCGGTGATCACCAGCGGTGTCGCCGGATCGATCGCGATGGAGCCGGAATAGGATTCTTCGACTTCGCGGTGGAATTCGGGCGCGTACACCGTCTCCGAGTCCTGCTCCCGGATTCGCCGCAGCAGCGCCACGTATCCGGCGGCGTCGAAGGTGTCCGGCGCCCCTTTCCGGTCCCGGCGGCCGAGCCGCCGCAATTCGGCTTCGGCGAGGTGGAATCCGTCCATCGGCACCAGCACGGCCGCCGAACCCAGTTCGGCGAGCAGCGCGTCGGCGACGGTGCCCTTGCCCGCCCCGGGGGCTCCGGTGATGCCGAGGATGCGCCGCGTTCCGCCCTCGGCGAGGGCGCGGGCGCGGCGGACGAGTTCGTCGATGCTCACGCGTTCTTCCCCCCGCGCAGGGACGTTTCGATGTCCTCCAGGCTGCGGCCCTTGGTCTCCGGCAGCTTCCGGTACAGGTAGCTGAGGCCGATGACCCCGAGCACGCCGTAGATCCAGAACAGCCCGGTCGCGGTGAACGCGTTGATCAGGGTGAGCACCGAGATGGAGATGACGAAGTCCAGGCCCCAGTGCGTGACGGTGCCGACGCTGGAGGCCTTGCCGCGCACCGCTGTCGGGAACACCTCGCTGTTGATCAGCCAGATGGCGAGGCCGAGGCTCGCCGCGAACGCCGCCTCGTAGAGCATCAGCCCCACCGTGAGCAGCGTCCCGAGCCCCTGCACGCTGGGCAGCAGGTACAGCGCGCCGAGCCCGAACAGCACGACGATGACGACGCTGGTGCCGCCGATGAGCAGCGGTCGCCTGCCGACCCGGTCGATGAGCAGCAGGGCGATCGCGGTGAACACCATGTTCGTGGCGCCGATGCCCACCGAGGACAGGATCGCCGCTGAGTCGCCGAGCCCGGCCTGCTTGAGGATGGTGGGCGCGTAGTAGATGACGGCGTTGACGCCGACGAGCTGGTTGGTGGCGGCGACGGCGACGCCGAGCAGCACGGCCGGGCGCAGCCGGGGCCGGAACAGGTCGCGGTAGGAGAACGCGTTCTCCTCGCGCATCGCCTCGCTGATCTCGACGAGTTCCGCTTCGGCCTCGTCCGGGGTGCGGGTGCGCAGCAGCGCGGCGCGGGCCTGTTCGGTGCGACCGCGCGAGAGCAGCCACCGGGGGCTCTCGCTGAGGCCGAACAGCCCGGCGAGCATCAGCAGCGACGGCACGGCGGCGAGCCCCAGCATCCACCGCCAGCCCCCGCTCTCGGCGAAGGCGTAGCCGACCAGGTAGGACACGAAGATCCCGATGGTGATCATGAGCTGGTTCATGGACACCAGCCGGCCGCGCAGCGCGGGCGGCGCGATCTCGGCGATGTAGGTCGGCACGACCAGCGAGCTCGCCCCGATGGCGACGCCGAGCACGACGCGCGCCACGATCAGCACGGCCACGTTCATCGCCAGTGCCGAGAGCAGCGCGCCGACGGTGAACACCACCGACACCAGCAGCAGGGTCCGCTTGCGCCCGAGCCCGTCCACGACCCGTCCGCCGCCGACGGCACCGGCGATGGCGCCGAGCAGCAGCGAGGCCACCACGACCTGCTGCATCCCGTCGTCGAGCCCGAAGGCGGGCGCGATGTAGAGCAGCGCGGCGGAGATGACTCCGGTGTCGTAGCCGAACAGCAGCCCGCCGAGCGCGGCGATGGTGGAGGCGCCGAGGACGGCGCCGCGTCCTCGCCCCGGGGTGGGTGGTGCGGAACTCATGGGCTGGGGGTCCTCCTCGACGTTTCCCGCGTGCGCGACGGCGTTCGGCCGACGAGACGCTAGAGGACTGCCGACGCCGTGACCAGCATTGCCACGGAATCGATGCACAGCAACCGATTGCCCGCCCGAAACGCCCGACTGATCACCAAAGCCACGGCGAGCAAACCCGCCCGGTGGCCGAAACCCGCGCCTTCGCGGCGAAGCCGTGCCTTGGGCTGCGAAGCAAAGCCTGCATTGCGGCCGAAGGCCGTGCCTGTATGTGCGAAGCACATAGCCCACGTCACAAAGGTGACAACCCGCGGGTTCTCAGTGGCTTCCTCGCGAGGACGGCTTTTTCCCTCGTGGCGGAGCCACTTGGGAAAAAGATCCCGCAGCGAGGAAGACACTGAGGTTCCGCCACCCGACCACCAAAGCAAAGAGATCAGTCATCGACGGTATCGTCGACGAGTTCCCGCACGTAGTCGACGAGGCGGCGGTTGTCGCAGGGGGCGACGGTGCTCCACTGCCTGCCGTCGCCGCTGGCGCGCACGGAGTGCAGGTAGCGCCCGTCCGGGGTGTCGTGGAAGCCGACGACGCGGTCGGAGCGCAGCGGTTTCGCCGAGCGGGTCGGGGTGTGCTCGACGCCGAACTGCCCGCGCATGCCCATGCCTTCGGCCATCCGGGACAGCATCTCGGCGTCGTCGGGTTCCACGCCGAGTCCGCGGAGTTCGTCGGCGAACGCGCGCATGTCCTGCCCGGCGCGCGCACCGGCGTCCATCAGCACGTCGTGCGGCACGCTCACCGGCCGCCCGCCGCCCGCCGGTCCGTCGCCCGCGACGGAGACGACGGCTTCGGGCAGCGAACCGCCCCGCACCGGCGCGAGTTCGACGATGTCACCGTCCACGATGGTCACGAGCCCGGCGTTGCCGTTGGCGGATGCGAGCGCCCGGATGGAGCGGTCCGGCGCCCAGATCCGCAGGTCGACGGCGAGCTGCGGCCGGTCCAGCAGCACCAGCAGGTCGGCGAAGTCCTCGTCGAGCCGGTCCTTGCCGGGTTCGGCGAGTCGGCGCGCCCGCAGCTGCGACCACACCTGCGCGACGATGTCGGCGCGCTCGGTGTGCGTGGCGCCCGGACTGGGCACGGTGAGCACGATGTGCCTGCGCTCGGTGAGCCCTTCCGATTCGCACGCCACGTCGAACTCCACCGTCGAGAGCACGATGGGTTCGGCGTCTGCTCCTGGACGCACCGTCAGCCCTTCTTCGGTTCGTCGTCGTCACCGGGCTCGCGGTCCGCGCCGAACACCGGCGGGGCCACGAGGCGGTTGTCGTCGAACGGCGTTTCCTCTTCGTAGTACTTGTTCTCGTGCTCGCTGTCCTCGCCGGAGCCGCCCTGCCCGCGGGTGGCGGCGGGGCCCATCGCGGAGCCGGGAGCGGGTTTGCTGGTGGCGGAACCGCTCGCGGTGCGCCCGGCCGTGGTGTCGCCCGGACCGCCGCCGATTCCGGAGGAGCCGCCGCGCAACGACCCGGCCTTGCCCTTGTCCGCGCCCGCGGAACCACCGCGCACGCTGCCTTCGGGAGTGCCGGCCTTGCCGCCGAGCAGCTTGCTCGCGGCGACCGCGCCGATCCCCGCGACGGCGGCGCCGCCCGCGCCGATGCCGAGGACGCCGCCGAGCCCGATGCCGCCCTGCTTCGGGTCGTCGTGCGGGTTGGTGTCCGGGTCGCCGCCGGTCCCGCGACCGGGCTCCTGCCTGCTGCCGCTGCGCCCACCGCTGACCGGGGTGTCGCCGCCTCCGCCGGAGCCACCGGCACGACCGCCGGTACCACCGCCGATGGCACCGATCCCGCCGACGCCACCGGCATATCCGGCAGCGCCACCCGCACCGCCGCCGGGCGAGGCGAACGCGCCGATCCCGGAACCCGCGCCCCCACCGGGCGCCGCGGCCTGCGCGGTGACGGCGGCGGGCTGCATCTCCGGCATGGGCTGGAAGCTCTCGGCCTGCGTGACCGTGGTGTCCCGGTACGAGTTGAGGGCCTGCTGCGCGACCTGCTTGCGGCCGTCGATCTTCTTGGCCTCTTCGTCGTAGTCGCTGGTGTAGCCGAAGACGCCGGCGCCCTTCTCGAAGATGTTCTCGGACTCGTTGTTCTGCATCTCGTTCTGGTTCGGCAGCGTGTTCTTCGCCGACTCGAACCCGCGCCCCTGCGCTTCCACGCTGGTCGCCGAGGTCGCCAACGGGTCCTGAGACTGCTGCATCACCGCGGATTGTTTGGCGGTGGCCTCCTGCGCGATGGCCCCGGCGTTGCCGGTCCACTCGATCTGCAGCTTGCCGAGCTCGGTGCGCAGGGTGTCGTCGAGCTCCGTGACGATCTGCGCGCACTGCTGCAGCGCGGTCGCGGCCTGGTCCATCGACTCCGTGCCGCGCCCGTCCTTGATCTTGCCGATCCAGTCCAGCAGCTCCGGGATGTCGAAGCCCTGGAACCGGAGGTTCCGGATCGGATTCAAATCCTCCACGCCAGCCCCCTCAGCTCGTTCAGCCCTGCGCCTGCAGGTTGGTCACCGCGAACTCCGCCGCCTGCTTGGCTTTGGCACACATGTCCTGGTTCGGGACGGATCCCGCAATGGTCGGCGTGTAGAACACCTCGAGGGTCTGCCCGTCGGCGACGTCGACGTCCACTCGGCACCCCATTCCCTCGAGCCCAGCACCGTTCTGACCTTGCTCTGCCGGAAAACCTTGCACGGTGTACGTCGCTGCCGTTTCGGGGAACGGGTCCCCGGAACGTTCGACGGCTTGCGCGAGATCCATCGGCAACGACTGGATCTGAACGCCGACATCAGGATCGGCGCCAGGAAGGCTCAACCATCCGCACCCGACGTCCTGCCCCGTCAGCGGACTGGACCGGCCTACACCGACGGCTGCCTGCTGGCCGGGGGACAGCAACGTGCAGAGCTCCGCGCTCTGCTTACCGGCGAGCACCAGTTCCCGAGGCCGTTCGGGAGCAGGCTGCGGCGCGGGTGACATCGAGCCCGAGGGCGGCTGATCCGATCCCTCGCCACCGTTCAACGCACATCCAGTACCGAGCAACCCGACCATCGAGAGCACGGCGGCCCAGCGGCTCACACTTGAAAGCACTTGCACGTCTCCCTAGAACCGGGCTTCGCTCGACTTGAACGAGGCCTCGATCTCCTCGTCGGTGAAGCCGTACGCCTTCGCGGCTTCTTCCAGCTGGTTCGCCAGCTCCTCAACGCTCTCGACGTATGAATGCAAGCGTTCGAAGTGCGATTCAGGGCCCACCAGCAAGTTGCGGTTCCAGACGGCTGCGGCAGTGGTGCTGATCTCGTCGCGCGCCGACGCTTGCACCATCAGTTTCGTGCGGAGGTTCTGCAGCTTGAACTTCGCGTCCTCCGCCGCCTCCCCGATCACCCGGCGTGCCGCCAGGACGTTCTCCGGTGTGACGGTGATGGTCTGGCCCGGCCCGCCCGGAGCGGGGGGCGGTGCTGGTGCGGTCATCGCGGGGAACCCCCAAGTCGCGGCTGCTGATCACCAGTGCGACGCAGACAGTAGCAGCGCCGGTTCCACCCCCGACCCGACTTCCGCGAACTTCACACGGACCGCACAGCCTCCACCCGATCGGTCCTCCTCGACCGACCATGGTCCGACTCAGGGAGGTCAGCAGCTGCGGAGCCGCCGAAGTTCACGCCGCGCCGCGGTTGATCAACGTTGACACGAGGCTCTGTTGCCCCCGAACCCTTTTGGACCAGCCCACCTATGATGCCAAGTCATTTGGCGTATCACGTGAAAGTCGTCCTCATCGACGTTCTCCGGCGTCCCCAAGGCATCGACTTGTTCCTTCATCGGCGGGCGAGTCACGTTGGTATAGATCCGAACGTGGGCGATCCCGCACGGAAAGGCTTGGTTGCTGCCCCACGCTTGGCGCAGACCGGCGTTCACCAGCACGTCCCAGGAATCCGCGAACAGGTCCAGGCGGATCTTTCGAAGCGCCTCGAACAGGTTGTCCTCCTCAGCGCTGTACTGGCCGAACGGGCCGGTGAGCCGCAGGTGCACGCCGCCCCTGTCACGGCGGCCCCACTCCGCCAAAGCCCTCACCCGCTCCTTGTTCTCTCTCGGCACACGCCCGCGCACGTAGATCTCTTCCGCGTGCGGAAGTACTTCGTTCCGCTGCTGCTCGGTGGGCACGCAGGCCGGTACGTATCCACCAGCCTCCGCAGGCTTCACCGCAACGTTCCGGATCGCGTCACGGTCAGCTTTCGTCCGCCTCTTGCCATGGCGCATCGACTCGATGACGTGCCAATACTCTTCCCTGTCACCGGATCCCGTCTCCGCACCGACTTCCCAGTTCTTTCGTAAAGTCCACTGCAACCTCGGGCTGTATTCGTAGTCGAGCTCTGCAGACGCGGTCACGCCCAATGCGTCGACCGGATCCGCGTCCGGCGGCTCGCCGTACTCCCGAAATATCCGGACCTGGTCGACCGCACACGGATGCTCCTCGGTAGGCCCCCAAGCGGTGATCAAGGAAGCGTTCACGAGAACGGACCAGCCCCAGCCGTCGTCGTGGAGGTCGGCGCGCAACACCATCAGCGCAGAGAACACGTCGGCGCCGGGCGAGCTGACCGTCTTCGTCGGGAGTTCCAATTCGACATGCACGCCGGTTCCGAGGCGCACCCAGGTCAACCGGGCCTTCTGGAACACCAAAGTCCCAGCATCGGTCGGGGCGGGTCCGTAGACCTGAACCTCGCGGACGTGCCGCTGAGCAGGCTCGGGCTGTGCCATCACGTTCGTTCTGTTCCTCTCCGAACACGCCTGCCCACCACCTGCGCGATACTGGGTCCGGGCATCCGACATCTAGGCGTGCCGTGTTGCTCGGCTGCGGGACTCAAGACTTCCGAGCCTGGAACGCCCTTCGTTCCCGGTCGTACTCGGTCCAGCTCCATTCGCCCGGCCCCACTCGCCCGGCCCACTCCTTGCGCCAGAGCAGCTGCTCGTCCACAGAACCCCCTCCGATCTCACCCAGGTCGTCGGGTAACGCCAGCGCGTGCAGCGAATACGGCTCCGGCGGACGGCCGAACGCCGGATAGATGCGGACTTGGTCGATGTGGCACGGGTACCGGCGGGTGGAGCCCCACGCATTGCGACGGGAAGCGTTGACCAAGACATTCCAACCGTGCTGCTGCAGGTCCGAACGCATCCCGAGCATGGTGGAGAAGACATCGCGCCCAACACTGGCCATGTCGCCCACAGGTAGGACGATGTCCACAAGCACCTCGCCGTCCGTGGTGGGGAACCACGTGATCTGGGCCGATTGGAGTGCCCACTGCTTCGGGTCCTGCGGTGAGGGTCCGTACACGGGAACCTCGCACGACTGCGACGGCCCGTTCTGGATCGGCTCGCTTTGATCGCTCACAGCTCTCATCTCAATCTTGCTTCCAGATCGCGGATTTGCTTGCGTATTTCAACGATGTCCTCTCGGTGCTTCGCCAAATCTTGCGGCCGATGCTGCTCCAGTTCGGTCTGGTAATCGCGCGCCTCCTCATTCGCCTTGTAGAGACGCTGCAAGTTCTCCTCAGCAGCCGCCCGCCAGGACGCCGACGGCGGTTCCGCTGCACGAGGCGGTTCCGACTCGGGGGTGCTCGGCCCGTCACCCGGGTTCATCGGGTCGAGCACGTCTTCGTCCATCCAGTCGGGACGGCCCCTGGGGAAGTAGTCCTCGTCCGGGGAGTTGCGTTCGACGGGTTCCGGTTCCGGTTCGGGTTCGGGGGCCGGGCGGTTCTCGTTCAACCGCGGGCCGTGCTCGTCGTAGCCGTAGGGCGGGTCGAAGTGGCTGCGCTTCTCCACCGGCGGCGCCCCGTCGAACGGGCTGCCCGAGGGTGCTTCCGGGGCGAGTTTGCCGACTCTGCCCACTTTGCCGCCGAGTCCGGCCGCTTTCGCGCCCGCGCCCGCGCCGCCGCCGGCGACGGTGGTGCCGATGTTGGTGGCGGCTTTGCCGAGGGCGGCGGCGGGGTCCTTCTTCCACTCGTCGAGGGAGCCGATGGTCTGGCCCCAGCCCTCCTTCGTGGTGACCATGTGCACGATTCCGGCGCCCGCCGAGAATCCGGCGGAGATCGTGGCCGCCGGGTCCGTCATCAGGTGCAGGGGTTTCGCGGCCATCCCGAGCACGCCCATGCCCATCTCGCCGACCGCGCCGAGCGCTCCGCCGGTGAAGCTCTTGTACGCCTCGAAGTAGGTGCCGCCGGTCGCGCGGGCCATGTCCGCGAGACGTTCCAGCACGGACGGGTCGGGGGCGCTCTCGGCGGCCTGCTTCAGGGCGGTGCGGGTGGCGGCGCTCGCCGAGCGGAGTTCGCTGCGCGCCTGGTCGAGGATCGCCTGCGCTTCGGCCGTCTTGGCCGCGCCGGGGTCTTGGAAGGGCGCGACCCGATCTTCGGGACCGGCCGCTTTCACCTGCGCCGCATGGGCTTTCTCCGCGCGGGCGCTGTCCTGCTCGCCCTGGCGGTGCAGTTCGATCGCGCGGGCCGCCTTGTCCTGCGCGGAGCGCAGCGCGTTGCCGTGGTCGGTGAGCGCCGACGCCGCCTTGCCGAACGCGGCGGCGGCGACGTCCCAGCGCTGCTGCTCGTCGCGCACCGTTTTGCGGTAGGCGTCGGCGGCCGGGCCGGTCCAGGCGTGTTCGGAGTCGATGCGCCGCACCGCGCCGAGCCCGTCGGCGATGCGGCGGAGCGTGTCGGCCTTGTCCCCGGTTCCCGCGACGTCGCCGGGCACGAGTTCGGTGGGGTCGTCGGTGTCGCCCAGTTGCGCCGCCATCAACGATCATTCCACTCGCGCAGAGCGGGGTTCATGACCTCGGCGCCGGCCTGTCCCGCCGTCCACAGGTCGTCACCGACCTGGCCGAACGACTCGCCGACTTCGCCGAGCTCCTCGCCCCAGCCGCCGTAATCGGGCCTGGCGGCCTCGCCCAGTTCGCTCCAGCTCATGTCGCGGGCACCGGCGACCTTCTGCTGATCAGGTGAGGCGACGGTCATGTAGATCTCCTTGAACAGTCCCGAAACCTCGTCGTCCTGACCGCGGTACTCCCGCACGACTTCGGTGAGCTGGTCGGCCATTTCCTGCCCGGTGCGCAGCAGGCTGCCCAGGCCGTGCTCCCACTGGAGGCAGAACATGGCGAGCGCGCCCCGCACCTCGGAATCCTCACCGAGGTCACCGGCGCTGAGCGCCAGGGCTTGCAATCCGGCGCCCGAACCCGCGTCAGCGACGTATCCGCCACCGGGGATCAGGTCGGACAGCGCCTGCACCGTCTGCTCGTGTCCCGCGATCACCGCGTCCAGCGCGGCCGGGTCGATCCCGAAGTTCCCCTCAGGCATCGCGCACCTCCTGCGCCGCCAGCACCAGCTGGTGCTGCTCGCCGGAGTCGACGACGACTCCGACGCTCGGTGGCAGGTAGTGCTCGAACAGCCGCTTCGCGGGCAGCGACACGGTGTTCACCGAACCGTCCGCGTCCGCCATCCCGGCCGCACCGGCGTAGTCGGCGACCCGTTGCCGCGTCGAGAACACGGGCAGCCATTCGCGACCGCCGAGCAGCACCGTGGTGGCCTCGGCGTGCAGGTGGACCGTCGCGTTGCGCAAGGTCGAGAGCAGCAGCGTCGGGTCCGGGCGTTCCTCCGCCGCCTGCCAGCGGCGCGCCGCCAGCACCAGCACCGGTTCGGGTTCCGGCGGAGGCGCCGGCGCCTGCTCCGGGGGAGGCTTAGGAACAGGTCCGAGGAGATCCCCGGACAGCGTCAGCACCTCACGCATCCAGCACCGCCAACATCCTGACCAGCACGTTCATCCGCGTTCTTCCCTTCCGCACCGCCCATTCCCGGCGCCGGCGACCGCCTCCCCCATGAGATGATCTCCAGCGCCCGGAGGACGCTAACAGCGCGGATTCACGCGCGTGGCCACTTCGGAGAACGTCACACGGAACCCGCACCGCGCAGCGCGGCGAGGAAGTCCGCCCACCGCCGAGCGGGCACGACGAGCACCCCGGTCTCCGGCGACTTGGAGTCCCGAACCCCGACGAAGCCCCCACCGGGGGCGACCTCGACGCAGTTGGCGGTGTCCGCGCTGCGGCTGGACTTTCGCCAGTTGAACGCCACCTCTACGCAGTTGGCAGTGGTTGCGCTGCGACTGGACTTCCGCCAGCGGACTTGCTCAACGTGAAGCTGCTTCATGCACGAAGGATGTCACCCATGCTGCTCACGTTGAACAGCTAGATGACGCAGGTACTCGACGGTCTTCTCCGGTGGAAACGCAATCGTCGATAGCTCCTCCCACGCCGCGCGGTAGAGATCGAGATGCTCTTCTTCTTCAAGGAACAGACTGGAGGACAACTGTTCCAACCAGACCAAGCTCGGCTCGTCGTCGTACTCAAGCAGGATGAACGCCCCGGCCATGGCTGCATGAAAACTGACATCGGCCGGCAAGACCTGAACGGTCACGTTCGGCCGCGTGGCCTCGTCCGACAAGTGCCGAAGTTGCCGCGTCAGAGCCCCAGATTCCCCGAAGGGCCTGGTCAGGACTGACTCTTCGAGGATGACGTGCAGTTCCAGCGGTTGCGTTTTGGACAAGAGTCCTCGCCGCGCCATCCTGCTGGACACCAGCTCGTCTACCTCTCGGTTCAGCAGAGAACCGCCCGTAGCCCGAATGATCGAAGTGGCGTATTCGGAGGTTTGCAGCAGGCCGGGGATGCCGAGCGGTTCGTAATGCCGCAACCCCGTCGCTTCGTCCTCGAAGTCGCTCCAGGTCTGCCAGTCCGCCGGGAAGTGCGCGTTGCGCGTGCGCAACCAGCTGCGCTGCTCCGCGTGGCGGGCGATGTCGAGGAGTTCGACGCGGCGCTGCTGGGTCACCTGGTAGAAGTCGAGCACCTTCTCCAGGTCGTCCAGGTAGATGCCGATCTCGCAGGTCTCGATCCGGTTGATCTTGCTGCCGGACATGCCGAGCTCCTTGCCGACTTCAGCGGCACTGACGCCCTTCTCGGCGCGAATCTTGCGCAGGGTCTGCGCGAGACGACGGGACCGGGCGGACGGTCCGGGACGGCGAGGCATCAACGATCTCCTGTCGTTGCGGGGAATGTGCTCCCAGCCTGGCAGGAATGATCAGCTTCCGCGATCACTCGATCGCGTAATTGCGCGCCTTCTTGCGTTCACGCAATTCTTGAAAGCGTGATCCACAACCCCAGGAGGCAGTGATGGACGAGAAGATCGCGCGGTTCGGTTCCGAGAGTCCGCAGCGGGAGTGGCTGTGCCGGTGCAGCGACGACGACGAGGAGATGGCCGTCTGCACCGTCGGGGTCGCCTCCGGCGACGTCGAGGTCTTCGGCCCGGAGTACCAGGGCTACTTCCGCTTGCGCTACAGCGAGATCGCAGTCTTCCGGCACGCGCTGGACGAGGCGATCACCGTGGCCGAACAGGACCTCGCCAGGAAAGCGCGGCTAGGAACTCGGAGCTCGAACCTTGAAGGTGGTCCTGCGGACGTTAAGTGAAGCGTCGCTCGGCGAAAGCTGGACCCGCTACCCCACGCACGTGGGACGGGTCCGCGACGCGGACTGTACTCGGTGGGCACAAGCAAGAACGAGCAGCATGCGCGGGCAAGACCAGAACAGCCAAGGGAAAGCGGCGCAGAAGGCCGAACCCGAGGCTCAGAGCTCGAACCGGTAGCCCATCCCCGCTTCCGTGATCAGGTGCCGGGGGCGGCTCGGGTCCGGTTCGAGTTTGCGGCGCAGTTGGGCCACGTACACGCGCAGGTAGTGGAACTCGTCCGCGTAGGCCGGGCCCCACACCTCCTGCAGCAGCTGCCGCTGCGCGACGAGCCTGCCCCGGTGGCGCACCAGGACTTCCAGCATTCCCCACTCGGTCGGCGTCAGGTGCACCTCCGCGCCCTCGCGGTGCACCTTCTTCGCCGCCAGGTCCACCTGGAACGACTCGGTCCGCACCACCGGTTCGTCCTCGGCCGCCGACACGTGCGAGCGGCGCACCGCCGCGCGCAGCCGCGCCAGGAGTTCGTCCATGCCGAAGGGTTTCGTGACGTAGTCGTCGGCGCCGGCGTCGAGGGCGTGCACCTTGTCGGTCGACTCGGTGCGCGCGGACAGCACGATGATCGGCAGCGTCGTCCAGCCGCGCAGGCCCGCGATGACCTCGACGCCGTCCAGGTCCGGCAGGCCGAGGTCGAGCACCACCACGTCCGGTTTCGCGTCCGCCGCGACGCGCAGCGCCGTCGCCCCGTCGGGAGCCACCACGACCTCGTAGCCGTGGGCGGTGAGGTTGATGCGCAGGGCGCGCAGCAGCTGCGGCTCGTCGTCGACCACCAGGACCTTCGTCATCGCCCCTCCGTCGCCACCGGCAGCGCCAGCACCATGGTGAGACCGCCGCCGGGCGTGTCCTCCGCGCGGATCGTGCCGTGCATGGCCTGCATGAAACCCTGCGCCACGCTCAGCCCCAAGCCGACACCGGGCGGGCCCGTGTCGGCGTGGCCGCCGAGGCGTTCGAACGGGGCGAACACGGCCTCCGCGGCGTCCTCGGGCAGGCCGGGGCCGTGGTCGACGATGCGCAGCTCCACCCACCGGGCGTGCTCGCTGGCCCGCACGCTCACCCGGTCGCCGCCGTACTTCACCGCGTTCTGCACGACGTTCGCGATGACCCGCTCCAGCAGGCCGACGTCGGCGAGCACGGCGGGCAGCGACTCGTCGGTGTCGACCTCGACGCGCTCGCGGCCCTCCATCCCGGCCAGCGCTCCGGCAACGACCTGGTCGTAGCCCACCGGGTGCAGCTGCGGCACGATCGCGCCCGTCGCCAACCGGGACGAATCCAGCAGGTTGTCCACCAGATCCGTCAGCCGATCAGTGGATTCCTCCACGCCCGCCAGCAGCTCCGCCGTGTCCTGTTCGGACAGTTCCAGACCGGGGATGCGCAGGCTGCTCACCGACGCCTTGATCGACGCCAGCGGCGTGCGCAGGTCGTGCCCCACCGCCGAGAGCAACGCCGTGCGCAGGCGGTTCGCGTCGGCTTGGCGTTGCGCCTCCGCCGTCTCCGCCACCATGCGCTGCTGGCGCAACGCGACCAGCGCCTGCCCGGCCGCCGCCTCCAGGACCGTGCGGTCGTCCGCGGGCAGCGCCCGGCCGTCGGGGCGGCTCAGCGCCAAGTGCACGTCCCCGGTCACCTCGATGTCCACATCGGACTGATCCGGCCGGGTGCACGGGCGGGCGCCGAGGGACGCGGCGATGGTCCAGCCGTCGGCACCGCGCTCCAGCAACGCCGCCGACGACAGCCCGAAGTTCTCCACCAGCTTCTCCAGCAACCTCGGCAGCGGATCGGGGTGTGTCAGCACCGTGCGCGCGTACGAGGCGAGCAGCGCGGCCTCCGTGCGGGCGCGGGCGGCGCGCTCGGCCAGCCGGGCGGCGCGGTCCACCACCACCGCCACCATCAGGCCCGCGCCGATCATCGCGAACACCGTCACCAGCGTGCCCGGATGGCTCACCGCCAGCGAATGCCGCGGCTCCGTGAGGAAGAAGTTCAGCAACCCGCCCGCCAGCAGCGCCGTCGCCACCGACGGAGCGACCCCGCCGACCAGCGCCACCACCACCGTCGCCAGGAAGTAGCCGACCACGTCGGTGGAGAGCTCGAAGTTCCCCAACAGCGCGCTGAGCACCGTCACCAGCGTCGGCAGCACCACCGCCAGCCCCCAGCCCCAGGCCCGGCGCACGCGGGACAGCGGGTTGCGCGCGGGGCGGCGGAACGGGCGCGCACCGGCCTGACCGTGCGTCACCATGTGCACGTCGATCTTCCCGGAGTGCTGCACGACCGTGGAGCCGATGCCCTCGGCGGTCACCCGCGCCCAGCGCGAGCGCCGCGACGTGCCCACCACCAGCTGCGTCGCGTCCACGCCACGGGCGAACTCCAGCAACGCCTCCGGGACGTCGTCGCCCACCACCGTGTGGAAGCTCGCGCCCACGTCGTCGGCGACCCGGCGGGCCCGAGCCAGGTTCGCCGGGGAGGCACCGGCCAGCCCGTCGCCGCGCAGCACGTGCACCACCTGCAGCTCCGCGCCCGCGCGGGCGGCGATGCGGCGGGCGCGGCGGATCAGCGTCTCGCTCTCCGCTCCGCCGGTGATCGCCGCGACGACCCGCTCCCGGGCCTCCCACGTGTCGGTGATGTGGCGTTCCGCGCGGTAGCGGCGCAACGCCACGTCGACCTGGTCGGCCAGCCACAGCAGCGCCAGCTCGCGCAGCGCCGTGAGGTTGCCGGTGCGGAAGTAGTTGCCCAGCGCGGCATCCACCTTGTCGGCGGCGTAGACGTTGCCGTGCGCCAAGCGGCGCCGCAGGGCCTGCGGGGTGATGTCGGCGAGCTCGATCTGCTCGGCGCGGCGCACCACCTCGTCGGGGACCGTCTCCTGCTGGCGAACTCCGGTGATCGACTCGACGACGTCGTTGAGGCTCTCCAAATGCTGCACGTTGACCGTGGACAGCACGGTGATCCCGGCTTCGAGCAGTTCCTCGACGTCCTGCCAGCGCTTCTCGTTGCGGGAACCGGGAACGTTGGTGTGCGCGAGCTCGTCGACCACCGCGACCTGGGGTTTCCGTGCGAGGACCGCGTCGAGGTCCAGCTCGGTCACCGGCACGCCGCGGTGCACCAGGGTGCGGCGCGGCACCTGCTCCAGGCCGTCGAGCAGCCGCCGCGTCTCCTCGCGGCCGTGCGTCTCCACCAGGCCGACGACCACGTCGGTGCCGCGCGCGCCGCGCCGCCGCGCCTCGCCGAGCATCGCGTAGGTCTTGCCCACGCCCGGCGCGGCGCCGAGGTAGATCCGCAGCTCGCCCCGCTTCATCCGATCCCTTCCTGACGTGAACGGCCACCACCGATCCTGCCGCTCCTGCCGACCGCTCACCCGCTGTGGGCCGCGGCGACGGCGGCGTTGAGCGCGGGCACGGCGACGGTGCGCTCGGCCACGACGCCACCCGAGGTGGACTCCGCGATGAGGCGCTGCACCTGCGGCAGCGGCAGACCCGTCGTGCGGGCGACGCGCGGCGCCTGCAACGCGGCGTAGGCGGGGCTGATGCCCGGATCGACACCGCTGGCCGAGGCGGTGACCGCGTCGGCCGGGACCGCCGCGGGCGCCACGTCCTCGCGGGCGGCGACGGCGGCTCGGCGTTCCTGCACGGCGGCGAGCTGTTCGGCGTTGTCCGCGCTCCGGTTGGAACCGCCGGACGTCGCCGGATCACCCGGGCCGAGGTTCCCCGCCGCCGACGCCGACGGCCGGGTGTGGAAGAACGGGTCCCGCGCCGGGTTCGCGGGCACCGGATCGACCCCGATCAGCTCGGAGCCGACGACCCGGCCGTCCACCACCAGCGGCGAGCCCTCCGCGTGGTCGTGCAACCCCGGCACCCGGCTCACGCCCCACACGGCCAGCGGATACCCGATGCCCAGCAGCACCGTCGCCACCAGCAGCACCCGCAACCCGGTCCCGGCCTGCCGCAACAGCGTCATGAACATGATCTCCCCTCGCTTTCCGGAAACTCGTCAGCCCAGTCCGGGCAGGTGGCGGACGACGAGGTCGATGAGCCAGATGCCGAAGAACGGGGTGATGACTCCGCCCACGCCGAACAGCAGCAGGTTGCGGCGCAGCAGCGACGCCGCGCTCGCCGGGCGGTAGCGGACGCCGCGCAGCGCCAGCGGGATCAGCGCCACGATGATCAGCGCGTTGAAGATCACCGCCGAGATGATCGCCGAGGACGGCGTCGCCAGGTGCATCACGTTCAACCGGCCCAGCTGCGGGTGGATCGCCACGAACAGCGCGGGCAGGATGGCGAAGTACTTCGCCAGGTCGTTGGCGATGCTGAACGTCGTCAACGCCCCGCGCGTGATGAGCAGCTGCTTGCCGATCTCCACGACCTCGATGAGCTTCGTCGGGTCGGAGTCGAGGTCCACCATGTTCCCGGCCTCCTTCGCGGCGGCCGTTCCGGTGTTCATCGCGACCCCGACGTCGGCCTGCGCGAGCGCGGGCGCGTCGTTGGTGCCGTCGCCGGTCATCGCGACCAGCCGCCCGCCTTCCTGCTCCCGGCGGATCAGCTCCATCTTGTCCTCGGGCTTCGCCTCGGCGAGGTGGTCGTCGACGCCCGCGTCCCGCGCGATGGCGGCGGCGGTGAGCGGGTTGTCGCCGGTGACCATGACGGTGCGGATGCCCATCGCGCGCAGCTGCGCGAACCGCTGCGCCATGCCGGGTTTGACGACGTCGGACAGCCGGATCACGCCGAGCACCCGCACGGCTCCGCCACGCTCCTCCGCGACGGCAAGCGGTGTGCCGCCGTCCCGCCCGATGCCGTCGGCCACGTCGTCCACTTCGGACTCGACGGTGCCGCCGCCGGAGCGCACCCACTCGCCCACCGCGCTCACCGCGCCCTTGCGGATCCGCCTGCCGGGCAAGTCGATGCCGCTCATCCGGGTCTGCGCGGTGAACTCGACGGTCTCGCCGGATTCCGCGGGCAGGCCGCCGAAGCGCTCGCGGCAGAACTCGACGACGCTGACGCCCTCGGGCGTGGGGTCGGCGAGGCTGGACAGGCTCGCCACCTCCGCGAGCTCCCGCTCGGAGACTCCCCCGACCGGCACCAGCTCGGTGGCCCGCCGGTTGCCGAAGGTGATGGTGCCCGTCTTGTCCAGCAGCAGCGTGTCCACGTCCCCGGCGGCCTCCACCGCGCGCCCGGACTTGGCGAGCACGTTGCGCTGCACCAACCGGTCCATGCCCGCGATGCCGATCGCCGAGAGCAGCGCGCCGATCGTGGTCGGGATCAGGCACACCAGCAGCGCCGTCAGCGTCACCACCGACAGCGGCGAACCGGAGTAGCCGGCCATCGGCTGCAGCGCGGTGACCGCGAGCAGGAAGACGATCGTCAGCGTGCACAGCAGGATCGTCAGCGCGATCTCGTTCGGCGTCTTCTGCCGCCGCGCGCCTTCGACGAGCGCGATCATCCGGTCCACGAAGGTCTCGCCGGGAGCGGTGCCGATCCGCACCACGATCCGGTCCGAGAGCACCGTGGTGCCCGCGGTGACGGAACTGCGGTCACCGCCGGATTCCCGGATCACCGGCGCGGATTCTCCGGTGATGGCGGACTCGTCGACGGTGGCGATGCCTTCGACGACGTCGCCGTCGCCGGGGATCACCTCGCCCGCCTCGACGACCACCCGGTCGCCGACGCGCAACGCGGTGCCCGCGACGGATTCCTCGCCGTGCTCGGTGATCCGGCGTGCGACGGCTTCGGATTTGGCGCGGCGCAACGAATCGGCCTGCGCCCGGCCACGCCCTTCGGCGACCGCTTCGGCCAGGTTCGCGAACAGCACGGTGAACCACAGCCACGCCGCGACGACGATGCTGAACACACTGGGTTCGACGACGGTCAGCGCGGTCACCAGCACCGATCCCACCCAGACCACGAACATGACGGGGTTGGCGAGCTGGTGGCGCGGGTGCAGCTTGCGCAGCGCGCGGGGCAGCGCGGCGAGCAGCTGGCGCGGGCTGAACGCCCCGGCGGCCACGGCCCGTTCTCGGTGCGGCGCCTGCTTGTCCGGTGGGGTCAGGACGGTGGTCATGCCAATGCCTCCGCGATCGGGCCGAGCGCCAGCGCGGGCAGGAACGTCAGCGCGGCGACGAGGACGACGGTGCCGGTGAGCAGGCCCGCGAACAGCGGACCCGTGGTCGGCAGGGTTCCGGCGGTGGCCGGGACGCGCCGCTGCCGGGCGAGCGCGCCTGCGAGCATCAGCACCGCCATGATCGGCACGAACCGGCCGAACAGCATGGCCAGCGCCAGCGTCACCTGGAAGAAGTCGCCGGTGGCGGTGAGCCCGGCGAACGCGCTGCCGTTGTTGTTGGCCGCCGAGGCGTACGCGTAGAGGACCTCGGACAGGCCGTGCGCGCCGGAATTCCCCATCGCCGCCGAAGTCGTGGGCAGCGCGATCGCGGTCCCGGTGCCGAGCAGCACCAGCGTCGGCATCACCAGGATCGACAGCGCGGCGGCGGTGATCTCGCGGCGGCCGAGCTTCTTGCCCAGGTACTCCGGGGTCCGCCCGACCATCAGCCCGGCCAGGAACACCGCGATCACGGCCAGCACCAGGATTCCGTAGAGCCCCGCTCCCACTCCGCCGGGCGCGACCTCGCCGAGCAGCATGTTCAGCAGCGCGACACCACCGCCGAGCCCGCTGAGGCTGTCGTGCGCCGAGTTCACCGCACCCGTCGAGGTTCCGGTGGTGACCACGGCGAACAGGCCGGACAGGTACGTCCCGAACCGGGCCTCCTTGCCTTCCATCGACGCGCCGGCGGCCAGCGCGGCCGGACCGTTCGGGTGCGCCTCGGCCCACCACGCGATCGCGAGCATCGCGGCGAGCAGCCCGCCCATGACCGCCAGCAGCGCCCGGCCCTGCCGCCGATCGCCGACCATCGTGGCGAAGGTGCGGGTCAGGCAGATCGGGATCAGCAGCATCAGGAACACCTGCAGCAGGTCGCTGAGACCGCCGGGGTTCGAGAACGGGTGCGCCGAGTTCGCGTTGAGCACGCCGCCACCGTTGGTGCCGAGCACCTTGATGGCCTCCTGGCTAGCGACCGGCGCGGTGGCGATCGTGTGCGGCTGCCCGTCGAGGCCCACCACGTGCAGGCCCGGCGCGAAGCTCATCACCGCGCCGAGCGCGACCAGCAGCACCGCAGCCACGGCCGCGACGGGCAGCAGGATTCGCACCACTCCCCTGGTCAGGTCCACCCAGAAGTTCCCGATGCGGTCGGTGCCGGAGCGGCTGAACCCGCGCACCAGCGCGACGGCGACGGCCATGCCGACCGCCGCGGACAGGAAGTTCTGCACGGTGAGCCCGGCGACCTGCACGGCGTGGCCGAGCACCTGCTCCGGCACGTAGGACTGCCAGTTGGTGTTGGTCGCGAAGCTGACGGCGGTGTTGAACGCCATCGCGGGTTCGACGGCGCCGCGCCCGAAGTTCCACGGCAGCAGCGCTTGCACCCGCTGCAGCAGGTAGAGCAGCGCGACCGAGACGAACGAGAAGCCGAGCACGGCGGCGGCGTAGGTGCTCCAGCGCTGGCCGGAGTCGCCGTCGACCCGCAGCAGGCGGTAGAGCCACCGCTCCACGCGCCAGTGCCGGTCGTCGGTGTAGGTGCGCGCCATGTGGTCGCCGAAGGGGCGGTAGACCACCGCGAGGGCGAGGACGAGGAGGCCGACCTGGACCAGGCCGACCGCGAGGGTGGACATCAGAACTTCTCCGGCCTGATCAGGGCGACGAACAGGAAGACGACGAGCAGCAGCGCGAGCGCTCCGCCCGCGATGTCGGCCACGAGCGCGATCACAACCGCTCCAAACCGCGCAGGGACAGCGCCAGCACGAGGAATCCGCCGATCAGCAGCACGGCGCAGGCCAGGTCGGCCATCGCTGCGCCCCCTTCTCCGGTGCACCGGGCGCCCCGGTGGCGCCCTCCGACCACCACTCAAGTCCTGCCGCGGCGGCTCGGACAGGTCTCTGACACCGGTTTGACGCGGGCGGCCGCGGTCTTGACGCGTCCCTTACGGAACTCCGGCGGAGCGGTTCAGGTTCACCCGTGCGAGTGAGGCAGTGGCGTCTTTCACTCCTCCGGCGGCAGCGGCCGTGTTACGACCGCGTTACCTGCCCAGATGCCCGCACCGAACACGCACAGCTACGGATTTTCGCCCGTTTTGGCTGGTCTGGGCGTTGTGTCGCCGAAAATCGACATCCCGAAATTGGTTTCGTCGATGCAACGAAGTAGTTACCTTGCCTAAGTAAGAACCTTCGCGAAGGGAGCTACGCCCATGTGCGGCATCTCCGGCTGGATCGACTTCCGCCGAGACCTCACCCGTGAACAGCCCGTCATCGACGCCATGTGCGACACCATGGCCTGCCGCGGGCCGGACGGAGCCGGGACCTGGGTCCAGCCCCACGCAGCGCTCGGCCACCGCAGGCTCGCGATCATCGACCTGCCCGGCGGCGCGCAGCCC
The DNA here is from genome assembly GCF_053592695.1 of Saccharopolyspora sp. NPDC002578. Lineage (NCBI taxonomy): Bacteria > Bacillati > Actinomycetota > Actinomycetes > Pseudonocardiales > Pseudonocardiaceae > Saccharopolyspora > Saccharopolyspora sp. NPDC002578. Next base: position 33,463 of record NZ_JBSFWJ010000047.1, read on the forward strand.
ATGGAGGTCGACACCGCCGACGGCAAGGTCGGCATGGTCTACAGCGGTGAGGCCTACAACTTCACCGAACTGCGCGACGAACTGCGCCGGCGCGGCCACTCCTTCGACACCGACAGCGACACCGAGGTCGTGCTGCACGGCTACCTCGAGTGGGGCGCAGGCGTCGCCGAGAAGCTCAACGGCATGTACGCGTTCGCCGTGTGGGACACCCGCACCGACCAGCTGCTGCTGATCCGGGACCGGATGGGCATCAAGCCGCTGTACTACCAGGAGACCGAGAACGGGATCATGTTCGGCTCCGAGCCGAAGGCCATCCTCGCCAATCCCGAGGTCGAGAAGGTCGTCGACGCCGACGGGCTGCGCGAGCTGTTCTCCGTGACCAAGTCGCCCGGCAAGGCCATCTGGCAGGGCATGCGCGAAGTCGTGCCCGGCACCGTGGTCACCTTCGACCGCAACGGCCTGCGCGAGCACACCTACTGGAGCCTCGACGTCGCCGAGCACACCGACGACCAGGAGACCAGCGTCGCGCACGTGCGCGAACTTCTCGACGACATCGTGCGCCGCCAGCTCGTCGCCGACGTGCCGCGCTGCCTGCTGCTGTCCGGTGGCCTCGACTCCAGCGCGCTGACCGCGCTGTCCGCCCAGCAGCTCGCCGAGCAGGGCGAGAAGGTCCGCAGCTTCGCCGTGGACTTCGTCGGGCAGACCGAGAACTTCAAGCCCGACGAGATGCGCGCGACCCCCGACGGGCCGTTCGTGCAGGACGTGCACAAGCACGTCGGCTCGCAGCACCAGGACATCGTGCTCGACCCGCAGGCCCTGGCCGACCCCGCCGTGCGGCGCGCGGCCGTGCAGTCCCGGGACTTCCCGATGGGCCTCGGGGACATGGACAACTCGCTGTACCTGCTGTTCAAGGCCATCCGCGGCCACTCGACCGTGGCGCTGTCCGGCGAGTCCGCCGACGAGGTCTTCGGCGGCTACAAGTGGTTCCACGACCCGAAGGTGCAGCAGGCCCGCACCTTCCCGTGGCTGGCCGCGTTCGACACCCAGCAGGCCGCGGGCACCCAGATCCTCGACCCGTCGATCTCCTCGACGCTGGACCTGCCCGGCTACATCTCCTCGGAGTACGAGCAGGCCGTCGCCGGGATGCCGAAGCTCGACTCGGACAGCCCGTTCGAGGCGAAGATGCGCGAGATCAGCTACCTGCACCTCACCCGCTTCGTCCGGATGCTGCTGGACCGCAAGGACCGGATGAGCATGGCCGTGGGCCTGGAGGTCCGGGTGCCGTTCTGCGACCACCGGCTCGTCGAGTACGTGTTCAACGCGCCGTGGTCGCTGAAGACCTTCGACGGCCGGGAGAAGAGCCTGCTGCGCGGCGCGTCCGCCGACGTGCTGCCGAAATCGGTGGTGGAGCGGGTCAAGAGCCCGTACCCGTCCACCCAGGACCCGGCCTACGCCGCCGAGCTGCAGAAGCAGGTCAAGGAGCTCATCGCCAACGGCGACCGCGCCCTGGAGCTGCTCAACGCCGACTGGGTGCGCAAGGCCGCGGACCTCGATCCGTCCGAAGTGGACACCCCCACCCGGAACGTGTTCGAGCGTGCCCTGGACGTCTCGGTGTGGTTCGACCTGCACAACCCGACGGTGAAGATCTGACCACCCCCGCCACGGGTTGAGTCAACGGACCGTTCGTCCAACGCTGGGCGAACGGTCCGTTCGTCGCCACCGGCGAGTGCCGACGCCCGCGAGCGGGTGGCCTCCGGGCTCGACGCGCGGGACCGGACCGCCCGATCACGTCGGTCGAACGGTCCGCTCACCTCACCCGGCGCGGGGGCCCGGCGGGAATCCGTGGCGGCGGGCGAGCAAGGCGGCGCCCCCGGCGAGAGCCGCGAGCACGACCGCCGCCCACGGGAACGCGACGGGCCCCGGAGTCGCCAGCAGCACCGCGCCGACGGCGCCGCCGCCGAAGATGGCCATGTTGAACACCACGGTGAGCAACGCCTGCGCGAGGTCGATCTCGCTGCCCGCCGCATCGGCCGAGGCGGTCTGCACCTGGACGGAGGAACCGCCGAAGGCCACGCCCCAGAGCACCGTCGCGAGGTAGAACAACGGCGGCACGTCGCCCCACAGCCCGAACAGCACGCCGGCGAGGCCGAACACGGCCACGCTGCCCAGCACCAGCCGACGCAGCGAACGGTCGATCGCCCGGCCGGTGAACCAGATCCCCCCGAGCGCGGAGAGCCCGAACAGCAGCAGCACGAGATCCACCCGGCCCGGAACTCGCACGTAGGCGAGGTACGGGGCGATGTAGGTGTAGAGGATGTTGTGGGCGAGCATCCAGGTGAACACGACCAGCAGCACCGGCGCGATACCCGGGATGCGCAGCACTTGGAGCACCGGCGTGCGCCGCGGCCCGGATGTGCCGGGCCGGTCCGGCACCGCGGCCAGCACCCATCCGATCAGCGCCATCGAGATCACCGACAGCCCGGCGAACGTCGATCGCCAGCCCACCAGCGCCCCGGCGAAACTGCCCAGCGGCGTGCCGATCGACAGGGCGACCGGCGTACCGACCATCGCGACGGCGAGTGCGGTGCCCGCCCTGGAGATCGGCACGATCGCCCGCGTGTAACCGGAGATCATCCCCCACAGGAGCCCGGAGAACGCGCCGGCGACGAAGCGGGCCGCCATTGCGACGGCGTAATCCCCGGCAAGCGCGGTGACGGTGTTCGCGACCAGGAATCCGGCGATCCCGCTCAGCAGCAGCGGTTTGCGCCGGACCGGGGCCGTGAGCCGGATGGCCGGGACGGCCGCGAGGACGGTGCCGAGCGCGTAGACGCTGACGAGCTGCCCGGCCGAGGCTTCGCTGACGTCGAGTCCCGCGGCCAGTTGCGGCAGCAGTCCGGCCGGAGCGGTCTCGGTCATGATGATCACGAATCCGGTCAGCGCCATCGCCAGCAGCGCCGACCACGGCAGCCGTCCGCCGCCGTCCCCCTTTCGCTCGTGCCCCGCCGGTTCGCTCACATCAACTTCTGGATTGGTCACTCCACAAGTATGTGCGAACGGGTGATGACGTTGTCAACGAATTCTGGAACACATAGTCTTGAAGTGTTCGGGAAGGAGCGGGCATGGCACGCACGGGGCGTCCGCGCGAATTCGATCGCGATGCAGCGCTGCAGGCCGCACTGCGGCTGTTCTGGGAACACGGCTACGAAGCGACCAGCCTGGCGCAACTGCGGACCGCGCTGGGAATCTCCTCGGCCAGCTTCTACGCCGCCTTCGGTTCCAAAGAAGCGCTGTTCGAAGAGGTCGTCCAGACCTACATGGCCTCGTTCGGCCGGGTCACGGACGCCGTCGGACGGGAGGACCTGCCGCCGCGGGACGCCGTCGAGCAGGTCCTGCGCGCCTCTGCCCGGACCCAGGCCGACCCCACCCACCCGGCGGGCTGCCTGCTCGTCCTCGCCGCAACCGTCGGCTCCGCCGATCACGGAACCGTCCGAGCCTTGCTGACCGAGCGCCGGGCGGTGGTGCGGCGCAACGTCGCGGCCTGCGTGCGACGGGCGGTCGCAACAGGCGAACTCGACGCCGAGACGGACCCGGAGAACCTGGCCGTGGTGTTCACCTCGTTCATGTACGGCCTGTCGATCGAAAGCCGCGACGGCGCGACCCCGGAAAGCCTGGACGCGGCGATCACCCACCTGATGAAGGTGTGGGACGACGCCCGCTCCGAACCGGCGTCCTGAAGCCGCCGGACCCGTCAGCTCAGCGGGATCAGGAGGCGGAAGGTGGAGCCTCCCGCCGGGTTCGCGGTGAGTTCGACGCGGCCGTTGTGGGCCTCGGCGATGGCGGCGGTGATCGCCAGGCCCAGGCCGGTGCCGCCCTCGGAGCGCTCGCGGCCGTCGTCGACGCGGTAGAACCGGTCGAAGATCCGGCGCGCGTGCTCCGGCGGGATGCCCGGACCGCCGTCGCTGAGCGAGACCACGCCCATCGGCGTGCCCGGCTCGATCGCGGCACCCGCCGCGAACACGTCGTCGCGCGCCGCCCCGTGCTCCACCTCCACCCGCACCGGGGCGCCCGGAGTCGTGTGCACCAGCGCGTTCGTCATCAGGTTCGTGAGCACCTGCCGCAGTCGCGGCCCGTCGCCGAGCACCCGCACCGACCGCCGCGGCACCACCAGCTCGATCTCGCGGCCGGTGTCGCGCACCCGCGCGTCCCCCGCGACGTCCCGCGCCAGCGGCACCAGGTCCAGGTCCACCAGGTCGATCGTGCGCTCCCGGTCCAACCGGGCCAGCAGCAGCAGGTCCTCCACCAGGTCGCCCATCCGGACCGCTTCGCTCTCGATGCGCGACATCATCAGCCGCACGTCCTGCTCGCCCGGCGACTCGCTGCGCCGGTACAGCTCGGCGAAACCCCGGATCGAGGTCAGCGGCGTGCGCAGCTCGTGCGAGGCGTCCGCGACGAACCGGCGCAACCGGTGCTCGGACTGCTCGCTCTGCTGCAACGCCGCCACCAGCCTGCCCAGCATGGTGTTCAGCGCCGCGCCGAGCCTGCCCGTCTCGGTGCTCGGGTCCTGGTCGGCGATGCGGCGGTCCAGTTCGCCGGTGGCGATGGCGTGCGCGGTGTGCTCGATGCGGGTCAACGGCCGCAACCCCAGCCGCACCGTCACCATCGACACCACCGCCAGCACCGCCACCACGATCGCGCCGACCACCAGCTCGATGATCAGCAGCCATTGCAGCGTCAGGTCCACGTCACCGGTCGACAGCGCCAGCGACACGCTCTCCCCGTCGGACCTGGTCTCGGTGAGCACGCGCCAATCCGCGCCGCCGGAACCGTCGGGCACCGTGATGACCCGGCCCTCCGGACCGGGGTGGCGCAGCATCGGCTTGCCCGGGTCGGTCTCCGTCGGCCCGATCACCTTCCACAGCTCGCCGTCCGCGGTGAAGAACAACGCGCGGAAGTCCGTGGGCAGGTTCGGGCCGCGACCCGGTTTCTCGTCGGGCATCGGCGGCGGGTGCCGATCGTCCACCCATGGCCGGGACATCTCGTGCAACCGCCCGTCGAGCTTGTCCATCAACGAGTTCCGCAGCAGCAGCTGGCTCGCGAAACCCATCGCGACCAGCCCCGCCACGGTGGCGCCGATCAGCACCAGCAGCAGCCTGCCGCGCAACGTGCGGGCGAACCGCCGCGTCCCCGTCAGCATCGGGCGCGCTCCTCCGGCGGGATGCGCAGCACGTAACCGACCCCGCGGATGGTGTGGATCAGCGCGGGCGAGGTGAAGTCGACCTTGCGGCGCAGGTAGCTGATGTAGGACTCGACGATGCGGCTGTCCCCGCCGAACTCGTAGTTCCACACGCGGTCGAGGATCTGGCCCTTGCTGACCACCTTCTCCGCGTTGATCAGCAGGTAGCGCAGCAGCTTGAACTCCGTCGGCGACAGGTTCACCAGGCGCCCGTCCCGGCGCACCTCGTAGGTCTCCTCGTCGAGCTCCAGGTCCTGGTAGCGCAGCCGCGAATCCGGCTCGGCGACCTGCGCGGGCTGGGCGCGGCGCAGGATCGCGCGCAGCCGCAGCACCACCTCGTCCAGGCTGAACGGTTTCGTCACGTAGTCGTCGCCGCCCGCGGTGAGCCCGGCGATGCGGTCCTCCACGGCGTCGCGCGCCGTCAGGAACAGCACCGGCACCGCGTCACCGCCGTCGCGCAGCCGCCGGGCCACGGTGAACCCGTCCTGGTCCGGCAGCATCACGTCCAGCACCACGATGTGCGGGCGGAAGTCGCCGGCCGCGCGCAACGCCTCGGCCCCGCTCGCGGCGCCGCGCACCTCGAAACCGCTCAGCCGCAGCGCGGCGGTGAGCAGCTCCAGGATGTTGGGTTCGTCATCGACGACCAGTACCCGCGCCGACGGCGCCTTCGCATCAACCACCGGACCAGGATCTCTCACTCATCTGGGGACTCGCTGAACAGATGCTGGGAACCCGGTGGGACGGGGAATCCCCGGTCCCACCGGGCAGGGACGTCAGCCCCGGCAGTCGTAGAGGCCTTCTGAGGTGCCGCCCTCGCCTTGTTCGGCGGCGGCTTCCTCGCCCCCGTAGGCGGCCGGGTCGACCAGGGCGCAGTGCTGCCGCACCCACTCCTGCCGCTCGCTCGCGGCGCCGCCCTGACCGCCGGGCATGCCCTGCGGCCGGCCGTCCCCGGCCTGGTCGCCCTCGTTCTGGCCGCCGGGAGCCCGCCCCGGGCCGCCCCCGCCGGGACCACCCCGGCCACCGAGCTGCACGAAGCCGAGTTCGCCCTGCTGCCGCCACTGCGCCAGCAGCTCCACCGACGGCGCGTCGTCGCTGCCCATGAAGCCGCCCATGCCGATCACCCGGAGATCGCTGTTGATGATGTAGGAGCCCGCGCCCATCGCGCCGCCCTCGACCGCCAGCGGGATCTCCCGATCACCGGCGCCGCCGGTGACGTAGGCCAGCAAGGACCGCTGCTGGTCGCTGAGCGATTCCCCGCCCATGCCACCGGGCATCCCGCCCTGCGGCCGGGCGCCGCGACCGTCCCGGTCCTGCTGATCCGGCCGATCGCCACCGCCCTGACCGGGCATCCCGGGCGGGCCGCCGCCACCGGGACCGCCCATCCCGGTGGACGGCCCGGCCGTCGGGTTGGCGCCGCCCATGCCGCCGGTGGATCCGGCGAACGCCGTTGCCGCCGACCACGTGCTCGGCACCGCCAGCACCGCCGCCAGCGACAGCGCCAGCGCGACCGCGCCCAGCCGCGCCTTCCGGCGGCCCAGCAGCAGCGCGAGCACCGCGGCGACGCCCAGGCCGATCGCGAGGTACCCGGCCCAGCCGTTCCAGTCCGGGTCGCGGAACACCAGCACCGCCGCCCACCCCACGGTGATCACCACACCGAGCGGCAGCAGCACCCAAGCCGCGCCCTCCGGCCGCCGGTAGGCCGCCCAGAACCGGACGAGCCCGGCACCGGCCACCGCGCCGACCGCCGGGGCCAGCATCGTCGTGTAGTACGGGTGCATCGTGCCCTGGGCGAAGCTGAACATGAGCCAGATGAAGCCCAGCCAGCCGCCCCACAGCACCCAGCCGGCCGCGCGGAACCGATCGCCCGGCTCGCCCGCACGCCGCCGCAGCACCGCGCCACCGGCGACCGCGACCAGGACCAGCAGGCACAACGGCAGCAACCAGCTGATCTGGCCCGCGAGCTGCTCGTTGGCGAAGCGCAGCACACCGGACTCACCGGAGAAACCACCGCCACCACCGGGACCACCGCCGCCTGGGCCGCCACCGCCGCCGTTGCCCTCGCCGCCGAGGATCCGTCCGAACCCGTTGTAGCCGAAGATCAGATCCCAGGCCGAGCCGTCCTCGCTGCCCCCGACGTAGGGCTTCGGCGACGGCCACAGCATCGTCACCGCGACCCACCAGAACGACGTGACCAGCACCGTCACCGCCGCCACGGCCAGGTCGACCGCCTTGCGCGCCCAGGACGCCTCGCGCCCCACCAGGTACACCGCGATGAACACCGGCAGCAGCATCCACGCCTGCAGCATCTTCGTGAGGAAGCCGCAGCCGATCAGCGCGGCCGACAGCACCAGCCACCAGGTCGCCCGCGACGAGCGCTCGGCCCGCAGTGCACGGGTCAGCGCGTACGCGGCGGCCACCACCAGCAGCACCAGCAGCGTGTCCGGGTTGTTGTCCCGGTTGATCGCCACCGTGATCGGCGTCAGCGCCAGCACCAGCGCCGCGAGCAGCGCCGCGTGCTCCCCCGCCCATCGGCGCACCGTGCGGTGCAGCAGGAACACTCCCGCCACGCCCAGCACGGCCTGCGGGAGCAACACGGCGAACTTGTTGTAGCCGAACACCTGCACCGAGATGACCTGGACCCACAGCGCCATCGGCGGCTTGTCCACCGTGACGACGCCCGCCGGGTCGAACGCGCCGAACAGGAAGTTCTCGAAGCTCTGCGACATCGACTTGACCGCCGCCGAGTAGTACGTGTTGCCCCAGGAGTCCCCGATCCCCCAGGCGTAGAGGACGGCCGAGAGCAAGCAGATCGCCGCGAGCGCGAACGGTTGCCACCGGCTCCGGGCGGGTGCGTCGGCGGCGTCCGATCGAGGCGCGCCGAGAGCGACCGTGGTCATGCGGATTCCTTTGCAGAGGTGGAGGGAGCGGAAGCGGAGCGGAAGACCCAGGACCGCAGCAGCACGAACCGCAGCGCGGTACCGACGACCGACGACGCGACCAGCACTAGCACTTCGAGCCAGCGCGAGGCGTCCGGCACCGCCGCGTCCAGCGCGAGCAGCGCGCCCGAGGTCACGACGTAGTACAGGGCGAACACCACGAGCCCCTGCACGTGCACCCGGCCGGAGGCCGCGGACCGGCCGACGAAGGTGAACCGGCGGTTCGCCTCGGTGTTCCACAACGTCGTCACCGTGAGCGCCACCAGGTTCGCCAGCAACGGCGGCCACCACGACCGCAGCAGCGCGTAGAGCACCGAAGTGACCACAGTGGACAGGATGCCGATCAGGCCGAACGAGAACAGCTGCCACAGCAACCCGTTCTCCCGCTCGGCCAGCACCGCCTGCGGGTGCGCGGCGCGCGGTTCCGGGCGCCGCGGCAACCCCGGCACCGTCGCCGCGCCGGTCACCTTCGCCCGCGCCACCCGCAGCAGCCCCGCGAGGTCGTCGGTGGCGGTCTTGGCGACGTTGACGCGGGTGTCGACGTCCTCGACCCAGTCCACCGGAACCTCGTGCACCCGCAGGTCGTTGTGCTCGGCCAGCAGCAGCAGCTCGGTGTCGAAGAACCACGCGTCGTCGTGCACGTGCCGCAGCAGCGGCTTCACCACGTCGGTGCGGGCCGCCTTGAAACCGCACTGCGCGTCGGAGAACCGCGCGCCGTGCGTCCAGCGGACGACCTTGTTGTAGCCGCGCGAGATCAGCTCCCGCTTGGCACCCCGGACCGTGCGCGAACCCGGCGCCAGCCGAGAACCGATCGCCAGGTCCGAATGCCCGTTGACCAGCGGCGCGACCAGCGGCAGCAGCGCGTCCAGCCCCGTCGAGAGGTCCACGTCCATGTAGACCACGACATCGGCGTCGCTGTAGCCCCACGCGGTGCGCAGTGCCAGGCCGCGCCCCTTGCGGTCCAGGTGCAGCACCCGCACGTTCGGCATCGCCTCGGACATCTCGTTCGCGACCCGCAGCGTGGCGTCGGTGCTGGCGTTGTCCACGACCGTGATCGACCAGTGGAACGGGAAATCGCGCTCCAGGTGCTCCCGCAGCACCTGCAGGCAACCGGGCAGCGACCGTTCCTCGTTGTGGACCGGGATCACCAGATCGACCGTCGCCGTCTCACGCGCCGTCGCCTCCCGGTGCGCGACCTCGACACTTCCTTGCGGCATCACGTTCTCCCTTTCCGCGTTCTCCCGCTCCTGACGTCACGGCCGGCAGCGGCGGCGACCCGGGTTCCATGGAGCACCGCCGGGTTTTCAAGCGGCTAGGCGCGAGGTGGGAGTTCGCTGGGAATCACGGCCGCCGGGGCACGGGAACCCCGCCGACGGCGCCGAGCGCTCGTGCGCTCCGTCGTCGTACCGGTGGCGAACCCGCCGAGCGGTGACCGTCCCGAGCGCAACGGCGAACGACGGGTGCTCAGCGGCTTCCGCGCGGGAGGGCGACGTCGCCGCACGGCGGCACCTCGATCAAGCGACGACGGAAACCGCCGCGCGGGCATGCCGGGGACCTCGCACCGGACGTCCAGCCGATTCCCAGGTTCGCCGTCCACCGTCGGGGCCGACGGCGAGCAGAGGAGAAACGCGGTGCGCAAGCTCGAACGGTCCCGGGCGGCCCGGCTGGTGCTGGGCGGCAGCACCGATCCGCCGTGGGCGCGACCGGCGCTGATCGGGGTGCTCGCGGTGGCGGCGGTGCTCGACACCTGGGCGTTGTCGATCAACGAGTGGGCGAACACGTACTACTCGGCCACCGTGCTCGGCATGACGCGCAGCTGGGAGGCGTTCTTCTACGGCTCGCTGGACGCGGCCTCGTTCATCACCGTCGACAAGCCGCCGCTGGCGCTGTGGGCGCAGGCGCTCTCCGCGCGGGCGTTCGGCTTCAACTCCTGGAGCCTGCTGGTCCCGCAGGCCGTGTTCGCGGTGCTGACGGTGCTCGTGCTGCACCACCTGGTGCGCCGGAGCTTCGGGCACGCGGCGGGCCTGCTGGCCGCGCTGGTGCTGGCGGTGACGCCGATCGCGGTGGCGATGGCGCGGCACAACAACCCGGACTCGCTGCTGGTGCTGCTCACGGTGCTCGCCCTGTGGGCGGCGTCCAACGCGATCCGCTCCGGCAAGGCGCTGCCGCTGCTGTGGTGCGCGGTGGCGATCGGGCTCGCATTCAACGTGAAGATGCTGCAGGCGTACTTCGTGCTGCCCGTCATCGCGGTCGTGCACCTCGTCGCCGCCCGGCCGCGGTGGCCGCGCAAGCTGCTGCACCTCGGTGCCGCGACCGCCGTGCTGGTCGTGGTGAGCGCGTCGTGGATGGTCGTCGTGGACTCCGTCCCGGCCGGCTCGCGGCCGTACGTCGGTGGCAGCACCGACAACACGGTGCTCGACCTGCTGCTGGGCTACAACGGGCTCGGCCGCGTCTTCGGCCAGGACCACATCGCCTCCCCCGGCATGATGGGCGGCGGCCCGGGCGGGGGCGGCACGGGCGGCGGCCCGCCGGGCGGCATGCCGGGGCAACTGCCGCCCGGCGGCCCCGGCGGCGGAGGTCCCGGCGGCGGCCCCGGAGGGGGTGGCCCTGGTGGTGGCCCCGGCGGCGATGACGGCGGGCTCACGCGGCTGATCGGCGACCAGGTCGCCGGGCAGATCTCGTGGCTGTTCCCGCTCGCGCTGTGCGGCGCGATCGCGGCGCTGGTGTACCTGCGCCGCCGACCCCGCCACAGCGCCCAGCGCGCGGACTTCCTGCTGTGGTCGGGAACCCTGCTGGTGACGGCCGCGGTCTTCAGCTTCGCCTCCGGCATCTGGCATCCGTACTACACGGTGGCGCTGGCACCGCCGCTCGCGGCGGTCGTCGGCATCGGCGTGGTGTGCATGGTCCGGCTGTTCCGCGTCTCCACCCGCTGGGGCGCGCTGCTGCCGACGTCCATCGCGGCGACGGGGGCCTGGGCGTACCACTTGCTCGACGACGACTTCGTGCCGTGGCTACCGCCGCTGATCGCGGTGCTCACGGCCGTCTCGGTGCTGGTGCTGGCGCTGCTGCTCGCGTTCCCCCGGCAACGCCGGATCAGGCGGGCGAAGGCCGGGATGGCCGCCGTGCTCGCCGGGATCGTGGCGATGTTGTCCGGACCGACGGCGTATGCGCTGACTCCGCTGAGCACGCCGATCCAGGCGACCTTCCCGTCGGCAGGCCCGTCCGGCCAGGGCGGTCCCGGCGGCGGAGGACCCGGCGGCGGACGCGGTGGTCAGGGCGGGCCGAAGCAGGGACAGCGGGCAACGCCCCCGAACACCGCGCCGGACGGCCGGAACGCCGACGGCACGCGCGGAGGCGGGCCGGGCGGGCAGAGCACCGAGGTCAGCGACGAGGTGGTGCGCTACCTGACGGACAACCACCGCGACGAGACCTGGCTCGTGGCCGTCGTCGGTGCCATGGTGGCCGCGCCGATCATCCTCGACACCGGACGGCCCGTGATGGCGGTCGGCGGCTACAACGGCAACGACCCGGCCCCGACGGTGGACGCGCTGCAGAACTACGTGCGGGAAGGGAAATTGCGCTACGTGTGGACCGACGGCACCTCCGGGGTGCGGAGCACGGGCGGCGAGGTCGACACCCGAGTCGTCGACGAGTCGATGACCTGGGTCGTGCGGCACTGCACGGCCGTCGACCCCGCCGCCTACGGCGACACCGGCGACACCGGCACGGCCGACGACACGACCCGAACTCGGCTCTACGACTGCGAAACCCCGCACTGATGCCGTCCCGCGCCACCCTCCGCCGCACCGCGCCACGCGTCGGCGCCGCGCTGCTCGCGGTGCTGTGCACGGCGAGCACCGCCGCCGCTCCCAGGGAAACCGTTGCGGCGGCACCACTTCCGGTGCCGCCCGCGGCGACCCCGCCGATGGGGTGGAACAGCTGGAACACCTTCGGCTGCGACATCGACGAAGCCGAGATCCGCGGCGTCGCCGACGCGATGGTGCGCTCGGGCATGCGCGACGCCGGCTACCGCTACGTCGTCGTCGACGACTGCTGGTACGAACCGGAACGCGACGCCGACGGGAACCTGCGGGCCGACCGCGCCCGCTTCCCCGGCGGCATGGCCGCGCTCGGCGACTACCTGCACGCGCGCGGCCTGCTGTTCGGCCTCTACATGTCGCCGAACGTCGAGACCTGCGCCCAGCACACCGGCGCCTACCCGGGGCAGACCGGCAGCGGGGACCGCGAGTTCCAGGACGCCCGCACCTTCGCGTCCTGGGGCGTGGACTACCTGAAGTACGACTGGTGCAGCGGAGCCGGTTCCCCGCGCACCCAGCGGGCGGCGTTCACCGCGATGCGCGACGCGCTGACCGCGACCGGCAGGCCCATCGCCTACAGCATCAACCCGAACAGCAACTTCCCCGGCGCACCGGGCGAATCCGAGAGCTGGTGCGGCGTCGCGCACCTGTCCCGCACGACCGAGGACATCCAGCCCGTCTGGAGCACGGGCCACCGCAACGAACACCCGATGGGCGTGCGCGACATCATCGAAGTCCACAGTGGAGTGAACGATCGCCCGGAACCCGGATGCTGGAACGACCCGGACATGCTCGAAGTCGGCGTGCACGACGTCGGCGGCTACGCGGGACTCACCCCGCAGGAGCAGCGCACTCACCTGAGCATGTGGGCGATGTTCGCCGCACCGCTCATCGCGGGCAACGACCCGAGGACCACGACCGCACCCGTCCTGGACCTGCTCACCGACCCCGGAATCCTCGCCATCGACCAGGATCCGCTCGGCGCCGCCGCCACCCGCACCACCGGCGGCGACCACCAGGTGTGGGTCAAACCGCTGCACGACGGCACCGCCGTGGCGCTCTACAACCGCGGCGACGAGCCCGCCCGCATCAGCACCGCCCTCGCCGAAATCGGGCTCAGCGCGAGAATCCACCGCGTCCGCGACCTGCGCGACGGCCGGATCACCGAGACCGCCGACCGCATCACCGCCGACGTTCCCGCCCACGGCACCGCCCTGCTGCGGCTCGATCAGTAGTGCGCGTTGCGCGGCTTCGGCTGGCACACCGGGCAGCTGTAGGACGAGCGGTTCATGAACGCGTTCCGGCGCACCACCGCCCCGCAGCGCGGGCACGGGCGGTCGGCCTGGCCGTACACCGCGAGCGACCTGTCGAAGTAGCCGGATTCGCCGTTCACGTTGACGTACAGCGCGTCGAACGAGGTACCACCGGCCTCCAGCGCGGTGGACATCACCTCGGTCACCGCCGCCAGCAGCGCGCGCACCTCCGGCCGGGTCAACGTCTCCGTCGGGCGCGCCCAGTGCAGCTTCGCCCGCCACAACGCCTCATCGGCGTAGATGTTGCCGACGCCCGAGACCAGGCTCTGGTCCAGCAGCGCGCGCTTGACCCCGGTGCGCCGCGACCGCAGCTTCGCCACCACCGCTTCGAGGTCGAAGACCTCCTCCAGCGGATCAGGGGCGATGTGCGCCACCGGCGTCGGCAGCAGCACCCCGCCGACCTCCACCTGATCGGCCAGGCTCAGCCCGCCGAACGTGCGCTGGTCGACGAACCGCAGCTCCGGGCCGCCATCGGCGAAGCCGAACCGCACCCGCAGGTGCTTCTCGTCCGGAGTCCCCACCGGCTGCACCAGCAGCTGGCCGCTCATGCCGAGGTGGGTCAGCACCGCCTCGCCCGGCGCCTGCGCGGTACCGACGAACTCGGTGGCCTGCGGCGCCGCGTCCTCGGCGAGCTCCAGCCACAGGTACTTGCCGCGCCGCCGCGCCGCGCGGACCTCGCGCCCGGCCAGCCGAGCCTGGAAGTCCTCCGGCCCCGGCACGTGCCTGCGCACCGCACGCGGATGCAGCACCTCCACGGCGGACACGGTGCGACCGGTGACGTGCTCGGCGACCCCGCGCCGAACGACCTCCACCTCGGGCAACTCCGGCACGAACCCACCTTCCAGCACGCCCGGACCACCAGCGGCCGAGGCGATCAGTTGATCTAGCAGAGCGCGAAAAGGCCGGTCGAGCAGAGGATTCCGCGGCGGATGCCGCCGGAGAGTCCACCGCTCAACCGGCCTCGAAACGGCTCACAGCCAGGCGATCACGCAGAATCGCCGGTGCGAGCAGACCCCTCGGCGGGCTCCGCGGCGGACTCCTCCGCCGCGACGTCTCCGCCACCGGCCTGCTCGGCTTCACCCTGAGCGGCTTGTTCCTGCCGCTCGGACAACGAGCGCCACGCCGCCTCGGCGGCCTTCTGCTCGGCTTCCTTCTTTGTCCGGCCGTCACCCTCGCCGAGGGTGTCACCGGCCACGGACACGAACGCGCTGAACTCCTTGCGGTGATCAGGGCCGCGCTCCTGCACCCGGTACTCCGGCACGCCCTGACCGGTGGCCGCGGTGAGCTCCTGCAGGCTGGTCTTCCAATCCAGCCCGGCACCGCGCTGCGGCGCCTCGGTCAGCAACGACCCGAACAGGCGGTAGATCATGTCCCTGGCCACGTCGATGCCGTGTTCCAGGTACACCGCGCCGAGCACTGCCTCCAAGCTGTCCGCCAGGATGCTCGCCTTGTCCCGGCCGCCGGTGAGCTCCTCACCGCGGCCCAGCAACAAGTACTGGCCGAGCCCGCCCTCGCTGAGGGAACGGGCCACCCCTGCCAGCGCGTGCATGTTCACCAGGCTCGCGCGCAGCTTCGCCAGCTGACCTTCCGGCAGATCCGGGTGCTCCCGGTACAGCCGGTCGGTGATCACCAGTCCGAGCACGGAGTCCCCGAGGAACTCCAAGCGCTCGTTCGGCGGCAGGCCACCGTTCTCGTACGCGTAAGAGCGGTGCGTCAGGGCAAGCGTGAGCAGCTCGGCGTCGAGTTCGACGCCGAGCGCTGACATCAACGGGGCCCGGTCCGTCAAGCGGTTCCGGGACTGCTTTCCCCCCACGCCGCGATCCGCGGGCGTCAGGCGGGCTGGACGACCTGGCGGCCGTCGTACTGGCCGCAGGCCGGGCAGACGACGTGCGGCAGCTTCTGCTCCCGGCAGGCCCGGTTCGAGCACTGCACCAGGGTCGGCGCGGTGGCCTTCCACTGGGACCGGCGGTGCCGGGTGTTGGAGCGGGACATCTTGCGCTTGGGGACGGCCACGACTAGTTCTCCTCTTCGTTTCCGCCGAACCGCTCACGCAGCGCGGCCCAGCGAGGGTCCATCGTCTCATGGGTGTGCTCGGGATCGAGCTCGGCCCACTTCACCCCGCACCCGGTGCACAGGCCCTGGCAGTCCTCACTGCACACCGGGGACGTGGGCATCGTCAGCAGCATGGCGTCCCGCACCGCGGGCTCCAGGTCGATCAGTTCATCGACGACGCGGCTGACCTCGTCCTCGTCGGTGGTGGCGTCGGTCGTGCTGTCCGGGTAGGCGAACAGCTCGCGCAGCTCGATCTCGATCTCCTCGGAGAACTTGTCGAGGCAGCGCGCGCACTCACCCGTGAACTCCGCCGTAGCGGTGCCCGAGATCAGCACTCCTTCCACCACGTTCTCCGCCAGCACGTCGAGCCGGACCGGATCGCCCTCGGGCACTCCGATCATGTCCAGGCCGAAACCGGCAGGCGCCGGCGCACTGCGGGTAAAGCTGCGGCTGCTGCCCGCGCGGTTGCCGAGCTCGCGGGTGTCGATCACCCACGGGCCGACCTGCGGGGCGGCGCTTGCTGCGTCACGGTTCTGGGACATCACGGATCTCGTCGAAGCGAAGGGGCGGGTCAGGTGTGCCAGCCGAAGGCTGAGCGACCGTCCCGGGCCGGTGCTGCTTGGTCCAGGTGCGGTACCGATGGCGTGAACGGCCGGAGCCGTCCAGCTCGCGCGGAGCACCCGGCCGGGCCGGCACCAGGTCCGGCCCACCGCCCGGCCCGCGCGGAGTCAGCACTCCGGAAAGCGGGATCAACGGGCCTCCGTGGGACCGGCCAGGCGACCGGAACGCATCCGGACGGACCTCGCACGGCCATCGGGGCCAGGGTACGCCACGCCTCCGACCACCGGAAATCACCCCGGCGCAAAGCGCGTACCAGGGAGTGGGCCCCGGAAACCGATCTTTCGATCCGCGCCTCGTCCGCGGAGAAACCGATCAGCGTGAGCGAGCGGACCACCGGCGGTCCTCAGCGGCTCCCTCGCGAGAAGTTGATCCCGCAGCGAGGAAGCCGCTGAGCTACCGGCCGAACAGGAGGTCAGTTCTCCTCGTAGGCGTTCGCCCCGGCGCGCGAGTCCTCGTAGTCGAACGGCACGCCGACCGGGCTGCGCAGCTGCTGGCGCCCCTTGCCGACCGTGCGCAGCGTGCGGCTGAGCAGGTCTTCGAAGTCCGCCAAGCGCGAGTCCACGTAGGCGTCGCACTCGGTGCGCAGCCGTTCCGCGTCCTCGTTGGCGACCTCGACGATGCGCCGCGACTCGCTGTGCGCGGCCTGCGCGACCTCGGTGTCGGCGACCAGGCGAGCCTGCTCGGACCGCCCCTCGTGCACCGACTGCTCGTAGGCCGCCCGGCCCGCCTGCACCATGCGGTCCGCCTCGGACTGGGCGCGGCCCACGTAGTCCTCGTACTCGCGGCGACCGGCGGTCACCGACTCCTCCGCGCGGGCGCGGGCGTCGGCGATGAGCTGGTCGGCCTGTTCCTGGGCGTCGGCGATCAGCTGCTCGGCCTCGGCGCGCGCCGAGGAGACGGTGCGGTCCGCCTCCGACCGGGCGTCCCCTATGGCCTTGCCGGACTGCGCCTCCGCCTTGGACACCACGTCATCGCGGTGGTCGAGCACGTCCTGGGCGTCGTCGAGCTCCTGCGGGATCGCGTCCCGCACGTCGTCGAGCAGCTCCAGCACATCGCCACGGGGTACGACGCAGCCCGAGGTCATCGGTACCCCGCGCGCCTCCTCCACGATCGTGACGAGCTCGTCCAGCGCCTCGAAAACCCGGTACACCTCGATCTCCCTGCCGTCGTAGCCGTCCGGAGCGGCAAGCATGACACCAGACTCCGGCCCCGGGGATCACGGGTCGGCCGATCACCAGTGTGCCGCCGCAGGCCATGCGAGGTGTGGACCCTCGCCGCGCGTGTCCCGATTCACGCCGAACGCCACGAACGCGCCGGGTCCCGCTCCCGAGACGACGAACGGGCCGCCCGCCCCGCGTGGGGCGAGCGGCCCGGCGTCGATGCTCTCCTCGTCGAGCGGGCGGAACCCGCGGAGTTCGATCTCGCGGCGCGACGGCCGCCGAGCTCCGTATCGCCCGTCGAGGCCGGGGCGAACCGGTCAGCCGTCGATGTTCGTGATGGAGAAGCTCTCGTAGTGGTCGTCGGTGTAGAAGAACTCCGTGCCGCCACCGACGACGAAGCGGCGGGCGCCGCGGTCGTCGCTACCGGGGGTCTCCACCGTGTACTCCTTGTAGTAGCCGTCCTCGCAGTCCGGCAGGATGCCCTCGCGGTTGGAGAAGGTCTGGTCGTCCTGCGGGTACGGGTAGGGCCCACCGGCCTTGATCAGGTTCACGGTGTCGGTAGCCTCGGGGGGCAGCGCCGAGAGGTCCACCGGGGGGAACTCGGCGGTGTCACCGCACGCGGCGGCGGCGACCTGCTCGGTCTGAGCGGTGACCGGACCGGCGGCCACCGCGGCGGCGGAGACCCCGAACAGGCCCGCGACGGCGAGCAGCCCGGCCAGCAGGACGTTCATGGCTTTCGACGAGATCTTCATGTCGCGGACGCTAACCGCAGGTCATGATCACCTGGCGGGTTGTCGTGAACACGAAGCCGAACGCGAGCACAGTTCACCCGGCCGTGGCTCTACGGTCGATCCGTGACATCTCCCGTTCTCCGGCGAGCCGCCGAATCCGACCTGGACGCCATCGTCGACCTGCTCGCCGACGATCCCCTCGGACGCACCAGGGAACACCCCGGCGACCCCGCGTACGCCGCCGCGTTCGCCGCGATCGACGCCGACCCGAACCAGCTGCTCGCCGTCGCCGACCTCGACGGAGCGATCGTGGGAACGCTGCAGCTGACCTTCATCCCGGGCCTGTCCCACGCGGGCGCCACCCGCGCGCAGCTCGAAGCGGTGCGGGTGCGGACGGACCGGCGCGGCGACGGGCTCGGCCGGGAACTGGTGACGTGGGCGATCGAGCAGGCCCGGCGGCGGGGCGCGGCGATGGTGCAGCTGACCAGCAACGTCTCCCGCGAGCGAGCGCACCGGTTCTACGAACGGCTCGGTTTCGAGCACACCCACGTCGGCATGAAGCTCGACCTGCGCGCCTGAGCCGAGCTCACCACCCGCCTTTGAGCTCGTCTTCCCAGCTGAGCGGGATTGTTCGTCATTTTCTTGTCAGCGGCGAAGCCGCTGAGCAGTGACCAGCTTGAGCAAGGTGACCACCGGCGGGTTCTCAGCGGTTTCCTCGCGAGGACAGCTTTTTCCCTCGTGGCGGAGCCACTCGGGAAAAAGATCGGTGCTCTGGCGGGCGGTGCTGCTCTGCCGGGTGCCGGTGCTCTGGCG
>NZ_JBSFWJ010000048.1:0-50909 GCF_053592695.1 Saccharopolyspora sp. NPDC002578
CGAGTTTTCGGTCGCCTTCCTGTCACCGGTGACAGGAAGGTTCCCTTCCTCGCACCCTCGGCAGGCGTGCAGGGGCGCGGGGAGCGGGGTGTGGGCGGATGATGCGGGAGGGGCTCCGGGCGACGGGGAGGTGTACCGGGTGAAGGTCGCAGTGCCGAGGGAGATCAAGAACCACGAGTACCGGGTGGCCTGCACCCCGGCGGGGGTGCACGAGTTGCGGGTGCACGGGCACGAGGTGTTCGTGGAGGCGAGCGCCGGGGTCGGCTCGTCGATCCCCGACGAGGAGTACGTCGCGGCGGGCGCGACGATCGTCGGCACCGCCGAGGACGTGTGGGCGGCGGGCGATCTCGTGTTGAAGGTGAAGGAGCCGATCCGGGAGGAGTTCCCGCGCCTGCGGCCGGGCCAGGTCCTGTTCACCTACCTGCACCTGGCGGCCTCGGCGGAGCTGACGAACGAGCTGTTGCGCGCCGAGGTCACGGGGCTCGCCTACGAAACGGTGCAGACCGCGACCGGCGGGCTGCCGCTGCTGGCACCGATGAGCGAGGTCGCCGGGCGGCTGGCTCCGCAGGTGGGCGCGTACGCGCTGCTGCGCCCGCACGGGGGCCGCGGGGTGCTTCCCGGTGGTGTTCCGGGGGTGCCGCCGGCGCGCGTGGTGGTCATCGGCGGTGGTGTGGCGGGGTTGAACGCGGCGAGCGTCGCGCTGGGCATGGGCTCGGACGTGGAACTGCTGGACACCAACGTGGACAAGCTGCGGGAGATCGACCGCGATTACCGCGGCACCATCCGCACGGTGACCTCGAACCGGTACGCGGTGGAGACGGCGGTGCGTTCGGCGGACCTGGTGATCGGCGCGGTCCTGATCCCCGGTGCGAAAGCGCCGAAGCTGGTGTCGAACGAGTTGGTGGCGCAGCTGAAACCGGGCAGCGTGCTGGTGGACATCGCGATCGATCAGGGCGGGTGCTTCGCCGATTCGCGCCCCACGACGCACGACGATCCGACGTACCGGGTGCACGAGTCGGTGTTCTACTGCGTGGCGAACATGCCCGGGGCGGTGCCGAACACCTCGACGCACGCCTTGACGAACGTGACCTTGCCGTACGTGCTGCGCATCGCCGATCACGGTTGGCGGGAGGCGTGCCGGTCGGATCCGGCGCTCGCGGCGGGGTTGAACACGCACGGCGGCCTGCTGGTGAGCGATGCGGTGGCGCGGGCGCACGGCGTGCCGAGCACGAGCCCGGGCGCGGTGCTGGTCTAGATCCGGATCGCTGCACCGAACGAGCGACCGCGCGAGCACACCCGGCGAAATTCACTCGGCGAGGGGAACCGGACCCGATCGAACGTAGGGCAGCCCGCTCGACCGGCCTGGGGGTCACCGGGAGCGGGCTGCCGATTTCCAGTGTAGGACACGAAGGCCTGATTCCCGACGTGCGCAGCGTGACCGGTCTCGGCCGCTACTTCGGCCCCGGCACCCACTCGACCAGGTGAGTTCGGTGCAGTTCGTCCGGCGGGCTGCCGATGGGTATGCGCGAAGCCGCGAAGATCGGTGGCGGTCCTCGTCGCGGGCCTCGATCCGCCGCCCGCGTTCCCGCACCGGTCCTGGCGCGGTCCCCGAACGACGTTGGGAGACCCGTTGGACGACGCGAGGATGCGGGAAGCGGTGCTGGATCGGCTGGCCCGCCTGGAGCGGGTGGCGACCGACGGCGGCACCGAAGCGCTGTTACCCGTGGCCAGATCCGAACTGCACCGCCTCACCGACGGGTTGCGCGCGCTGCTCAACGCGCACCACCCGGACTCCGACGGCGCGTGCCCGGCCTGTTCCGGCGCGGTGCGCAGCCGCAGCTGGCCCTGCGAGTCGTGGCTGCTGGTGCACCGCAGGCTCATCGGCGACCGCGGCGCTCCCCCGCCGACAGGACGCGACGACGAACCGGCGACACGGGCTCCGCATCCGGCCCACGACGGGCCCGTCGCGCCTGCCCGCCGCCACCACCGCTTCGACGAGCGGGCGGAACCCGATCACGCACCTTCCCCGGCACCGGTGCCGGAACGGCCGATCGCGTGGCCGCAGCACGGTCTCGGCTGAGATTTCCGCACTCCTCCTCACCGGCGCGAGCCGGTCAGGCAGGATGGGACGGCCCCGCGCCGCAGCGTGATCGTCCGTGGTCGCCGTAGCGGACCCCGGCGGGGCCGAGCGACGATGGAGGAGCGTGTGCACGACGGCAGTGGCCGGATCCTGGTGCAGAACCTGAGCAAGAACTTCGGGCCGGTCAGCGCGGTCCGCGATCTCAGCTTCGCCGTGCATCCCGGTGTGGTCACCGGGTTCCTCGGCCCGAACGGATCCGGCAAGACGACCACGTTGCGCATGGTGCTGGGACTGGTGAACCCGACGTCGGGAGCGGCCACCGTCAACGGCGTCCCCTTCCACCGGCTGCGCAACCCCGCCACGGTGGTGGGCGCGGTGCTGGAGGCGCAGAGCTTCCACCCGTCCCGCACCGCCCGCAACCACCTGCGCTGCTACTCGGCGGCGATGAACGTGCCCGACCAGCAGGTCGACCACGCGCTGGACCTCGTCGGGCTGAGCAACGCCGCCGACCGCGGAGCCGGTGGGTTCTCGCTGGGCATGCGGCAGCGCCTGGCGCTGGCGACGGCGCTGCTCGGCGACCCGCAGGTGCTGATCCTCGACGAACCGGCCAACGGGCTCGACCCCGAAGGCATCGCGTGGCTGCGCGGCTTCCTCAAGTCCTTCGCAGCGTCCGGGCGCACCGTGCTGGTCTCCAGCCACCTGCTGCGCGAGATGGAGCACACCGTCGACCACGTGGTGATCGTCAGCCGCGGCCAGTGCGTCTACAACGGCGACCTCGACCAGTTGCGCGCGCAGCAGCGCTCCCGGGTGCTCGTGCAGGCCGGTGACCCCACCGCCCTGGTGAACGGGTTGCAGGCCGCGGGGCTCGCGGTGGAGCTCGTGCCGGACGGCCGGATCGCCGTGACCGGATCCGACTCGCGGTCGGTCGCCGAGCTGGCCTTGCAGGCCGGGGTCGCGGTCTACGGCATGCAGGAGGAGCAGGTCGACTTGGAGCGGCTGTTCTTCCAGCTCACCAGCGGCCAGTACGTCGGCGGCCGGTTCCCGCCCTCGGGTGGGCCGCAGCCTCCCGGCCCTGGCGGTTGGGGGCCTCCCGGTGGCGGGGCCAACCCGTACGAGCAGCACGGCGGATTCGGAGGTGGAGCCTGATGGACGGCCTGGTCAAATCCGAGTTCCGGAAGATCTTCACCACCAACCTGTGGTGGGCGCTGCTCATTCCGGTGGTCGTGCTCAGCTTCGGCGCGAGCTGGCTGGGCAGCGGTTTCGGCGCCATCTCGTCGATCGAGCAGGAACTCGGGCGGCCGTTGCCGCTGGGCCTGCTGACGATGTCGATGTCGACGAACTTCAGCACGATCTTCGCGGGCCTGATGGGTGCGCTGGCGTTCGCCGGCGAGTACCGGAACAAGAGCATCACCACGACGTACCTCACCGGCAATCCGCGCGGCGCGGTCCTCGGCGCGAAGCTGATCACCTACACGAACCTCGGGCTGCTCTACGGGCTGGCCAACGTGCTGTTCGCGAGCCTCGGGGCCTTGGCGGGCGCCGGGCTCGACGGTTTCGGCGAGGGCGCCGACTGGCTCATCGTGTGCGCGGCCGGGCTGCTGGCGATGGTGCTGTGGACACTGCTCGGCGTCGGCTTCGGCGCCGTCGTGGCCAATCCGGTCATCGTGATCATCGTGCTGCTGGTCTACAAGTTCGTGTTCGAGTTCGTCGTGGACCTGTTCCTGATCGGCTCCGACGCCTCGAGCGTCAGCTCGTACCTGCCGGGCGCGGCGGGCAGCGGGATCGTCGGCAACCTCGCCGTGCCGATCTTCATCAGCGCGACCGCCGGCGCCAACGAGCAGTACGTGCCGCAGGAGTTGTTCGAGCTGCTGCACTTCGTGTTCGGCGGGTCCTACGGGCACCCGTGGTGGCTGAGCCTGCTGACCTTCGCCGGGTACGCGGCGGTGTTCATCCTCGGCGGCTGGTACTTCAGCAAGCGCCGCGACATCACCTAAGGCGCCTCGCAGCGCCCGCAGCGGAAGGGGACCTTCCTGCCACCGGTGGCAGGAAGGTCCCCTTCTTCGCGTTCGGGGCCGTGGAGCCGCGCCGCTCGCGCTCGATGACAGGAAGGTTCCCTTCCTCGCACCCGTGACAGAAAGGTTCCCTTCCTCGCACCCGTGACAGAAAGGTTCCCTTCCTCGCACCCGTGACAGGAAGGTTCCCTTCCTCGCTCGGTCGGGCGGGGTGGTGCACGTCGCTGATCGGCTCGGAGCGTCGGGGGTGGGACCTAATCTGGATCGGTGAGCGACTCCGACAGCGAATGTTCCCGGCCCGGTTGGATCCGCCGCTTGGCCGCCGCCTGCTGGCGGCATCCGATCGCCGTGCTGCTGGCGTTGGGCGCGTCGGTGGCGGCGGTGGGGTTGGAGGCGCTGGTCCCGCTGATCACGAAGACGGCGGTGGACGACGCGCTGGGAGGCGACACGAGCCGCCTGTGGTGGCTGGCCGCGGCGTTGGCGGGGCTGGGGGTGTTCCGGTTCGGCGCTGCGTTCGTGCGCCGCTACTCGGCGGGCCGGTTGGCGCTGGACGTGCAGCACGACCTGCGGCGCGCGGTGTTCGGTTCGGTGCAGCGGCTCGACGGCGGCAAGCAGGACGCGCTGCGCACCGGCCAGGTGGCGTCGCGTGCGATCAGCGATCTGCAGCTGGTGAACGCGTTGCTGTCGATGGTGCCGCTGGCGGCGGGCACGGTGGTGCTGATGGTGTTCGCGCTGGCCGCGATGCTGTGGCTGTCGCCGATGTTGACGTTGGTCATCCTGGTGGTGGTGCCGCTGATCGGGATGGTGTCGGCGCGCAGCAAGAAGCGGTTGTTCCCGGCGACGTGGTCGGCTCAGCAGCGGGCGGCGGACATCGCGCAGCAGGTCGAGGAGACGGTGGCCGGGGTCCGGGTGGTGAAGGGCTTCGGGCAGGAGGCCCGTGAGGTCTCCCGGCTGGAGTCGGGTGCTCGCCGGTTGTTCGCGGAGCGGCTGCGCACGGCTCGGATGACCTCGTTCCCGCAGGCGAGCTTGTCGGTGCTGCCCGCGGCGGGGCAGGTCGGGGTGCTGGGGCTCGGCGGCTGGATGGCGATGCAGGGCCAGGTCGGCTTGGGCACGTTCGTGGCGTTCGCCGCGTACGTGGCGATGCTGGGCGGCCCGGCTCGGATGATGGCGAGCGTGCTGGTGCAGGGCCAGTTGACCCGCGCGGGCATGGAGCGGATCACGGATCTGATCGATTCGCGTCCGGACGTGCGCGACCGGCCGGGGGCGGTGGACCTGCCGGAGGCTCCGCTGCGGGTGCGGCTGGACGGCGCGGGGTTCGGCTACACGCGCGACCAGCAGGTGCTGCGGGACGTGTCGTTGCGGGTGGAGCCGGGCGAGACGGTGGCGCTGGTGGGTCCGGCGGGTTCGGGCAAGTCGACGGTGTCGTTGCTGCTGCCGCGCTTCTACGACGTGCAGCAGGGTTCGGTGCGGATCGGGCCCGCCGACGCCGAGCCGGATCACGACGTGCGCGATGTGCGGCTGGAGTCGCTGCGCTCGGCGGTGGGGGTGGTGTTCGAGGAGGCGTTCCTGTTCTCGGACACGATCCGCGGCAACATCGCCTACGGGCGGCCGGACGCGTCGGAGGCGGAGGTGGTCGCGGCGGCGCGGGCGGCGGAGGCGCACGGCTTCATCTCGGCGTTGCCCGACGGGTACGAGACGGCGGTCGGCGAGCGCGGTTTGACGTTGTCCGGCGGGCAGCGGCAGCGGGTGGCGTTGGCGCGGGCGTTGCTGTCGGATCCGCGGATCCTGGTGCTCGACGATGCGACGTCGGCGGTGGATCCGGCCACGGAGGCCGCCATCCACGACACGTTGCGGTCGGTGACGGCGCAGCGCACGACGTTGTTGATCGCGCACCGCCGTTCGACGCTGGCGTTGGCGGACCGGATCGCGGTGCTCGACGCGGGCCGGGTCGTCGACGTGGGCACGCAGGACGAGCTGGAGCGGCGGTGCGGGTTGTTCCGCTCGTTGCTGGCGGGGCCGGGCGAGTCGATCGACACGGCGAGCGCGGGCGAACCGGACGCGGCCGAGTCCGCGCCGACTCCGGCGTGGTGGCCGGAGGACGTGCCGGAACGGGAACCGCAGGCGGTGGTGACGCCGGGTGGCGTGCGCGGCACGCGCGGGGACGGCGGGGGCACCGCCACTCCGCTGACCCCGGAGCTGGCGGCGGGCCTGCGCCGGTTGCCCGCGGCCGGGGACGCGCCCCGGTTGCCGGGGGTGGATGCGACGGCACCCGATCCGGGGTTCCGGCTGGCCCGGTTGCTGCGGCCGATCCGCTGGGGGCTGGCGCTGACGGTGCTGCTGGTGGCGGCGGACGCGCTGGGCTCGGTCGCGTTGCCCTCGCTGGTGCGCCACGGCGTGGACGGCGGTGTCGACGCGGGCCACGCCGGGACGTTGTGGCTGGTCACGGCGATCGCCGGGGTGATCGTGCTGGTCAGCTGGCTGGTGATCAAGGTGCAGACGGTGGTGACGGCCCGCACGGGTGAGACGTTGCTGTACTTGCTGCGGGTGCGCAGCTACGCGCACCTGCAGCGGCTCGGGCTGGACTACTACGAGCGCGAGCTCGCGGGCCGGATCATGACGCGGATGACCACCGACGTGGACGCGTTGTCCTCGTTCTTGCAGACGGGCCTGGCCACGGCGGTGGTGAGCCTGTTCACGATCGTCGGCATCGCGGTCGCGCTGCTGGTCACGGACCTGTCGCTGGCACTGGTGGCGTTGTCGGTGCTGCCGCCGCTGATCGTCGCCACGGTGATCTTCCGCCGGGTGTCGTCGACCGCGTACGCGGAGGCCCGCGAACGGGTCAGCACGGTGAACGCGGACCTGCAGGAGAACGTGTCGGGGCTGCGGGTGGCGCAGGCGCACCGCCGCGAGCGGTACTCGGCGAAGTTGTTCGCGCAGCGCAGCGACGCGTACCGGCGGTCGCGGCTGCGCGCGCAGCGCTACATCGCCACGTACTTCCCGTTCACGGCGCTGCTCTCGGAGCTGGCGCAGGCGGTGGTGCTGGGCGTGGGCGCGACGCGGGTGGCGGCCGGTGAGATGTCGGCCGGGGTGCTGGTGGCGTTCTTGCTGTACCTGGGCATGTTCTTCTCCCCGGTGCAGCAGTTGTCGGGCGTGTTCGACGCCTACCAGCAGGCTCGGGTCGGGTTGCGCCGCATCGGTGACCTGCTGCGCACTCCCACGTCGGTGCCGCAGGCGGCGGAGCCGGTGGTGGTGCCGGACCGGTTCGCCGGTGAGGTCGAGCTGCGTTCGGTGTCGTTCCGCTATCCGGGCACCGAGCGGCCCGCGTTGCGCGACGTGTCGTTGAAGGTCGATCCGGGCACCACGGTGGCGCTGGTGGGGCCGACGGGTGCGGGCAAGTCGACGCTGGTGAAGCTGCTGGCCCGGTTCTACGACGCCACCGGCGGCGCGGTGCTGGTCGACGGGGTGGACGTGCGGGACTACGAGCTCACCGGCTACCACCACCGCTTGGCGGTGGTGCCGCAGGAGGGCTACCTGTTCGCCGGTGATGTCGCGTCGAACATCTCTTACGGCAGGCCGTCGGCGACGGACGCCGACGTGGAGCGGGCGGCGCGCGACGTGGGCGCTCTGCCGGGCATCGCGATGTTGCACCGCGGTTTCCGCCAGCAGGTCGGTGAGCGCGGGCGGGAGCTCTCGGCGGGTCAGCGCCAGCTGGTGGCGCTGGCTCGCGCGGAGCTGGTCCGGCCGGATCTGCTGCTGCTGGACGAGGCGACGGCGGCGCTGGATCCGGCCACGGAGTCACTGGTGGTCTCGGCGAGTGACCGGGCGGCCTCCCGGCGGACCACGTTCGTGGTGGCGCACCGGCTGGGCACGGCGGCCCGGGCGGACCGGATCGTCGTGATCGACGGCGGCCGGATCGTGGAGGACGGCACGCATTCGGAGCTGATCGGGCTCGACGGCCACTACGCGCGGCTGTGGCGGGCTGGTGATCACTACACCGAGGAGGACGTGGTGGGTGGTGACGCAGCGCACGATCCGGTCCACACCTCCCCCTGATCGGCACCTCACCGAACAGGTCATTGCGGACACGCGGTGTCACCGGTTCCCGACCTGCGGACTCGGCCGTCCCGCAAGGCGGGAACACGGCTTGTCACCGAAACGTTGTAGTGCTCGTGCGCGACAGACAGGCCGGAGAGCCACCGGGCACACCGGTGGGGAGTCGGCGCATAGTACGGGGTACCGGTGATCGTCAACGACACCCGAACGGGTCAGGTTTGCCTGGTGGGGAACCTTCCTGATCGATCCTGTGACCGAGCTCCTCACCACCAGGTCCGCACTGTGTGCCAATCGCACTAATCGGACCGCTAGCCTGGTACTTGAGTGTGTACATCACGAGCAGATGGATCGAGGCGAACGCCAGCCGTGTCCAGCAGCAGCCCTGCGTCACAGTTCGGCCCCAACGAGTGGTTGATCGAGGAGATGTACGAGCAGTACCTCCAAGATCCCGCGTCGGTGGACTCCGCGTGGCACGAGTTCTTCGCCGACTACAAGCCGGGGCAGGCGACCTCGGTTTCGGTAGCCGCTGACAACTCCGCAGCCGCGTCCGGAGCCGGGTCGACCGCGACGACGACGGTGTCGGGAACTACGACTGCGACGGCCACGCGCAGCGAGGGCAACGGGCAGGCTCGCCCGGCCGCCGCCGCGCAGGCCGCGCCGAAGCCGGCCAAGGCGGCCGAGCCGAAGCCCTCACCGCAGCAGGCCGCGAAGGCCGCTCCGGTGAAGAGCTCGGGCACCGGCGAGGAGGCTAAGCCGCTGCGCGGCGCGTCCGCGGCGATCGCCAAGAACATGGAGCAGTCGCTGACGGTGCCGACCGCCACGAGCGTGCGCGCGGTGCCGGCGAAGCTGCTGTTCGACAACCGCATCGTGATCAACAATCACCTGAAGCGGAACAAGGGCGGCAAGGTCTCGTTCACCCACCTCATCGGCTACGCGCTGGTGCGGGCGATGCGGGACTTCCCGAACATGAACCGCCACTACGGGGAGGACGCCAAGGGCAAGCCCGCGGCGATCACCCCGGAGCACGTGAACCTCGGTCTCGCGATCGACCAGCCCGGCAAGGACGGGTCGCGCAACCTCGTCGTGGCCTCCATCAAGGGCTGCGAAGAGATGACCTTCCAGCAGTTCTGGCAGGCCTACGAGGAGATCATCCGCAAGGCCCGCACCGGTGGGCTGACCGCGGACGACTTCTCCGGCACCACGTTCTCGCTGACCAACCCGGGCCCGTCGGGCACGAACCACTCGGTGCCGCGGCTGACCAAGGGCCAGTCCGCGATCATCGGCGTCGGGGCGATGGACTACCCGGCGGAGTTCCAGGGCGCCTCCGAGCGGGCCCTGGTCGAGATGGGCATCAGCAAGATCGTCACGCTGACCTCCACCTACGACCACCGGGTCATCCAGGGCGCGGAGTCCGGCGACTTCCTGCGCAAGGTGCACCAGCTGCTGCTGGGCGAGGACGGGTTCTTCGACGACATCTTCTCGTCGCTGCGCATCCCGTACGAGCCGATCCGCTGGACCCAGGACATCCCGGAAGGCGCCGTCGACAAGACCGCGCGCGTCCTGGAGCTGATCGACGCCTACCGCACCCGCGGTCACCTGATGGCCGACATCGACCCGCTGAACTACCGGCAGCGCAGGCACGAGGACCTCGACGTCCTCTCGCACAGCCTCACGCTGTGGGACCTGGACCGGGAGTTCGCCGTCGGCGGCTTCGCGGGCAAGGAGCGCATGACGCTGCGCGACGTGCTCGGCGTGCTGCGCGACTCGTACTGCCGCACCGTCGGCGTCGAGTACATGCACATCCTCGAACCCGACGAGCGCGACTGGCTGCAGAACCGGGTCGAGAAGCCGCACGAGAAGCCGGAGCAGTCCGAGCAGAAGTACATCCTCTCGAAGCTCAACGCCGCCGAGGCGTTCGAGACGTTCCTGCAGACCAAGTACGTCGGGCAGAAGCGCTTCTCGCTGGAGGGCGCCGAGACGGTCGTGCCGCTGCTGGACGCGGTGCTCGACTCGTCGGCCGCGGCCGACCTCGACGAGGTCGTCATCGGCATGCCGCACCGCGGTCGCCTC
Source organism: Saccharopolyspora sp. NPDC002578 (assembly GCF_053592695.1). Classification (NCBI taxonomy): domain Bacteria; kingdom Bacillati; phylum Actinomycetota; class Actinomycetes; order Pseudonocardiales; family Pseudonocardiaceae; genus Saccharopolyspora; species Saccharopolyspora sp. NPDC002578. The sequence continues at coordinate 10,216 of NZ_JBSFWJ010000048.1, forward strand.
AACGTGCTGGCCAACATCGTCGGCAAGCCGATCTCGCAGATCTTCCGCGAGTTCGAGGGCAACCTGGACCCGGGCCAGGCGCACGGGTCCGGTGACGTCAAGTACCACTTGGGCGCGGAGGGCAAGTACTTCCGCATGTTCGGCGACGGCGAGACCAAGGTGTCGCTGACCTCGAACCCCTCCCACCTGGAGGCCGTGGACCCGGTGCTGGAAGGCATCGTCCGCGCCAAGCAGGACATCCTGGACAAGGGCCAGGAAGGCTTCACGGTGCTGCCGGTGCTGATGCACGGCGACGCCGCGTTCGCCGGGCAGGGCGTGGTCGCCGAGACGCTGAACCTGTCGCTGCTGCGCGGTTACCGCACCGGCGGCACCGTGCACGTGATCGTGAACAACCAGGTCGGCTACACCACCGCCCCGGAGCACTCGCGGTCGAGCAAGTACTCCACCGACGTGGCGAAGATGATCGGTTCGCCGGTCTTCCACGTCAACGGCGACGACCCCGAGGCGTGCGTCTGGGTCGCGAAGCTGGCCGTGGAGTACCGCCAGCGGTTCGGCAAGGACGTCGTGATCGACATGGTGTGCTACCGCCGCCGCGGGCACAACGAGGGCGACGACCCGTCGATGACGCAGCCCGCGATGTACGACGCCATCGACAAGATGCGCAGCGTCCGCAAGACCTACACCGAGTCCCTGATCGGCCGCGGTGACATCACCGTCGAAGAGGCCGAGAAGGCGCTCAAGGACTACGCCAGCCAGCTCGAGCACGTCTTCAACGAGGTCCGCGAGCTGGAGAAGCACCCGCCGGAGCCGAGCCCGTCGGTGGAGTCCGAGCAGGTCGTGCCGACGAAGCTGATCACCGCGATCTCCCCGGAGACGCTGGAGCACATCGCCGACGCGCACGTGAACCTGCCCGAGGGCTTCACCCCGCACTCGCGGGTCAAGCCGGTGCTGGAACGCCGCGCGAAGATGGCCCGCGAAGGCGAGATCGACTGGGGCTTCGGCGAACTGCTCGCGTTCGGCTCGCTCGCCATGGAAGGCCGCCCGGTGCGGCTGACCGGGCAGGACAGCCGGCGCGGCACGTTCGGCCAGCGGCACTCCGTGCTCATCGACCGCAAGACCGGGTCGGAGTACACCCCGCTGCTGAACCTCGCCGAGGACCAGGCGAAGTTCCTCGCCTACGACTCGGCGCTTTCCGAGTTCGCCGCGATGGGCTTCGAGTACGGCTACTCCGTCGCCAACCCCGACGCCCTCGTGGCGTGGGAGGCGCAGTTCGGCGACTTCTTCAACGGCGCCCAGTCGATCATCGACGAGTTCATCTCGTCCGGTGAGGCCAAGTGGGGCCAGCGCTCCGACGTGGTGCTGCTGCTGCCGCACGGCCACGAGGGCCAGGGCCCGGACCACAGCTCGGCGCGCATCGAGCGTTGGCTGCAGCTGTGCGCCGAGGGCTCCATGACGGTGGCGCTGCCGTCGACCCCGGCGAACCACTTCCACCTGCTGCGCAGGCACTCGCTCGACGGCATCCACCGTCCGCTGATCGTCTTCACACCGAAGTCGATGCTGCGGATGAAGGCCGCGACGAGCTCGGTCGCCGACTTCACCGAGGGCAAGTTCACCTCGGTCATCGACGACCCGTCGCAGCCGGACCCGTCGGCGGTGCGCCGGATCGTGTTCTGCTCCGGCAAGCTCTACTACGAGCTGGCCGCCGAGAAGGAGAAGCAGGGCCACACCGACACGGCCGTGGTGCGGCTGGAGCAGCTGTACCCGCTGCCGCACCGCAAGCTCGGCGCGGTGCTGGAGCGCTACCCCAACGCCACCGACGTCCGGTGGGCGCAGGAGGAGCCGGCGAACCAGGGTCCGTGGCCGTTCCTCGGCCTGGCGCTGCCGGAGCTGTTCCCAGAGCGGCTGCAGGGCCTCAAGCGCGTGTCGCGGCGCCCGATGGCCGCCCCGGCCACCGGCCTGAAGGCCGTCCACGACGTCGAGCAGGCCGAGGTCGTGCAGAACGCCTTCAACTGATCTCGTCGTAGATCGCGGGCCGTCGGTTCCTCCGGGAACCGGCGGCCCGCTTTCGCGTTCAGGGGTGGTGGGAGGAAGGGAACCTTCCTGTCATCGGTGACAGTAAAGTTCCCTTGCTGTCAGGGTCCGGCGGCGTGGGCCGTCGGCGAACGCATGGAGGAGGAAGCGGTGTACTTCACCGACCGTGGCATCGAAGAGCTCGAGGAGCGTCGCGGTGATGACGAGGTGACCTTGGCTTGGCTCGCCGACCGGATGCGGGTCTTCGTCGACCTCAACCCGGCTTTCGAGGACGCCACGGAGCGCCTCGCGACCTTCCTGGCCCGCGACGACACCGACGAGGACTGACCACTCCCCCGCCGCACCGACCCCAGCGACTCCCTCGATCCTCGATGCGAGGAAGGGAACCTTCCTGTCACGGGTGGCAGAAAGGTTCCCTTCCTCGCCTCCGCGCGACGGCGAGACACCGTGCGGGTTTTCCGAGGAGGCGATCTTCTCTCCCCGGTGACAGGAAGGTTCCCTTCGCCGCAGCAGTGACAGAAAGGCGACCTTCCTCGCGCCGGTGACAGAAAGGTTCCCTTCCTCGCCTCCGTGACAGAAAGGTTCCCTTCCTCGCCTCCGTGACAGGAAGGTTCCCTTCCTCGCCTCCGTGACAGGAAGGTTCCCTTCCTCGCCGTGCCCCGGGGGTCACCGCGTGCGGGTGCCTGCTCGCCACACGGCGTGGGTGAGGGGGACGCCCGGCCGGTAGGCCAGCCAGGAGGTGCTCGGCGCGTCGAGCACGTGCACGTCGGCGCGCGCGCCGGGGCGCAGCACGCCGACGGCCCCGTCGCCGGTGTCGCGCCGCAGCGCCCGCGCGCCGCCGAGGGTGGCGGCGCGGATCGCTTCGGGCACGGTCATCCGCATCTGCAGCACGGCGGTCGTGACGCAGAACGCCATGGACGACGTGTAGGAGGAGCCGGGGTTGCAGTTGGAGGCGAGCGCCACGGTGGCGCCGGCGTCGAGCAGTTCCCGGGCGGGCGGCAGCGGTTGCCGGGTGGAGAGGTCGCACGCGGGCAGCAGGGTGGCGACGGTGCCGGATCCGGCGAGGGCGGCGATGTCGTCGGGTTCGAGGTGCGTGCAGTGGTCGACGCTGGCGGCGCCGAGTTCCACCGCGAGCCGCACTCCGGGGCCGGGCCCGAGCTGGTTGCCGTGCACGCGCAGGCCGAGTCCGCGGTCGGCCGCGGCGCGCAGCACCCGCCGGGATTGCTCGGCGTCGAACGCGCCGCGTTCGCAGAACACGTCGCACCAGCCGACGTGGTCGGCGACGGCGTCGAGCATGTCGCCGCTGACCAGGTCGACGTAGTCGTCGGCGTCTTGGCCGGGTGGCACGAGGTGCGCGCCGAGGAAGGTGACCTCGTCGACTTCGGCGGCGGCGATCCGGGCTGCGCGGAGTTCGTCGGCGACGGTGAGCCCGTAGCCGGTTTTCGTCTCCAGGCAGGTGGTGCCGTGCGCGGTGGCTTCGGCGACGTGGCGGCGAAGGGTCGCGGTGAGCTCGTCGTCGGCGGCGGCGCGGGTGGCGTCGACGGTGACGGCGATGCCGCCGGCGGCGTAGGGCTCGCCGTTCATGCGGGCGGTGAATTCTGCGGTGCGGTCGCCTGCGAACAGCAGGTGGGTGTGGCTGTCGACCCAGCCTGGCAGCACGGCCCGTCCTGCGACGTCGATGGCGTGGTCTGCGGCGGGCGCCGCCGCGGCCGGTCCGGCCCAGACGATCCGATCGCCGTCGAGGACGAGTGCGGCGTCGGTGAGGTCGCCGAGTTCGTCGTCGTTCGTCGTCAGCTCACCGATCCCGGTGATAGCAGTGGATGTCATCGCTCACCCGTCCTCAACGCTTGATCTTGCTTGGTGCACGCGATCGTCGGTGCCGTCACAGGAGTTCGTCGACGAGCCGCCGGAGTCGTCGTCCGGGGTCGGGGACGTGTTCGTGCTCGCCGTCGCGGACGATGCCGCGGCCGTTCGCGATGACGTGCCGGACGTCGTCGGCGCGGGCCACCGCGGGCACCGCTTCGAGGGGCACGGCCGCGAGCCGCGGGCCGTCGAGCGCGACGGCGACGAGGTCCGCGCGGTGTCCGGGGGCGATGCGTCCGGCGTCGAGCCAGCCGAGTGCGCGGTGCCCGGTGGTGGTCGCCATCTCCAGCAGCCGTTCGGCGCCGAAGTGCCCGCGCCGTTCGGTGTTCAGCCGCTGCCCGGCTTCGACGGCGTGGGCTTCGGCGAGCACGTCGATGGTGGAGTGCCCGTCGCTGCCGAGCGACAGCGGGCTGCCCGCGGCGTCCAGTTGGAGGGCGGGGCCGATGCCGTCGCCGAGGTCGGCTTCGGTCGTGGGGCACAGGCAGGTTCCGGTGCCGCTGCCGCCGAGCAGCCGGAGGTCGTCGTCGGTGAGGTGGGTGGCGTGCACGGCGGTGGTGTTCGCGCCGAGCGCTCCCGCGTCGGCGAGCAGTCGAGCCGGGGTGCGGCCGTGCGCGGCGAGGCACGCCTCGTTCTCCTTGCGCTGTTCGGAGAGGTGGACGTGCAGCGGCGTGCCGTAGCGGTGCGCCCAGGCGGCGACGTCGGCGATCTGCTCGGCGGGCACCGCGCGCACCGAGTGCACCGCGGCGCCGAGCCGCACTCGCGCGCAGTCGACGGTGAACCGGTCGGCCCGGTCGGCCCAGGCCCGCGCGTCCCCGTCGGAGAACCGCTGCTGCACTCCTTCGACCGGGGTGTCGAATCCGCTGGTCAGGTAGCACGTGTCGAGCAGGGTGAGGCGGATTCCGGCGTCGTGGGCGGCTTGGGCGAGCGCCGCGCTCATCTCGTTCGGGTCGTCGTAGCGTCCGCCGCCCGGCGGGTGGTGCAGGTAGTGGAACTCGCCGACGCAGGTGATGCCGGCCAGCGCCATCTCGGTGTAGACGGCGGTGGCGAGCCGCCGGTAGGTGTCGGGGTCGAGCGCGCCCGCGACGGCGTACATCTGCTCGCGCCAGGTCCAGAAGGTGCCGCCGCCGGTGGCCCTGCCGCGCAGCGCGCGGTGGAAGGCGTGGGAGTGCGCGTTGGCGAGGCCGGGCAGCACGAGTCCGGGCAGCCGGGTCGCGCCGGGTGGCGGCGTCTCCGCGGTGGTCACGGCGGTGATGGCGGTGCCGTCGGTCTCCACGAGCACCCCGGTTCGGGGGCCGTCGTCCAGCCAGGCGTGTTCGCACCAGTACTTCATGCGGCCCACCTCCGGAGCACGTCGGCCAGCGCGGAGCCGCCCGCGTCGCAGTCGCCGGGTTCGGCGTGTTCGTCGGGCGCGTGGCTGATTCCGGTGGGATTGCGGACGAACAGCATCGAGGCGGGCACCTGCGCGGAGAGCACGCCCGCGTCGTGCCCGGCTCCGGTGGCCAGCGCGGGCGCATCGCCGAGCGAGGCGCACAGCTCGTCGCGCAACGCCGGGTCGAAGTGCACGGTGCCGCTGTAGGACTCCTCGGTCACCTCTAGTTCGCACCCTTCGTCGTGGGCGAATTCCGCGGCCCGCTCGGACAGTTCCGCGACGAGCGACCGGGTGGCGTCGGCCGCGGGCGCCCGCGCGTCCAGCCACATGTCCACTGTGGACGCGATGACGTTGGTGCCGCCCGGGTTGGGCACGAGCCTGCCCACGGTGGCGCGGGCCTGGTCGTGCGCGGCGGCGGTCTCCCTGGCGGCGAGCACCGCGCGGGCCGCGGGCAGCATCGGGTCGCGGCGGTCGGCGAGCAACGTGGCTCCGGCGTGGTTTCCCTGGCCGCGGAAGCGGAATCGCCACCGGCCGTGGGCGAGGATCGAGGAGGCGACGGCCACCGGCCGGTCCAGGTCCACCAGGCCCCGGCCCTGTTCCACGTGCAGTTCCACGAAGCGCCCGATGCGCCGCAGCGCCGCCTCGTCCGCGCCCGCGTGCTCCGGGTCTCCGCCCGCGCCGCGCAGCGCTTCGGCGAAGGTGACGCCGTCCGGGTCGCGCAGCGCGTTCGCCGCGTCCCGCGTGATCGTCCCGCTGAGCAGCCGCGATCCGAGGCACGGCACCCCGAACCGGCCGCCTTCCTCCTCGGCGAACACCACGATCGCGATGGGGCGCCGGGGCTGGAATCCGGTGGCGCGCAACGATTCCACGGCGCTGAGCGCGGCGGCGACACCGAGCGGGCCGTCGAACGCGCCACCACCCGGCACCGAGTCGAGGTGGCTGCCGGTCACGATGGCCTGATCGCCCGGTTCACCCCACCACGCCCACAGGTTCGCGTTGCGGTCGGTGTGCACGTCGAGTCCGCGCGCCCGCGCCTGCTCGGTGAACCACTCGCGCAGTTCCCGCTCACCGCGGTCGAACACGTGCCGCGAGTAGCCGCCGCGTCGCCGGTCCCGCCCCACTCGGTCGATCTGCGCCAGCAGCGCACTGGTGCTCATCGGTTCTCCTCCCGCACGACTAAGAAGTCCTTTCAGAATGACCTGCGTAGCTGGTCGCTCAGCGGAACCTCAGCGGCTTCCTCGCTGCCCTCTGCCGGTGTGATCGCGATTTCTCATGCATGTCCGTACACAGCGAAATCGCTGTCCTCGCGAGGAAGCCGCTGAGAACCCGCCGGTGGTCACCTTGCTCAAGCCGGTCACTGCTCAGCGGCTCCGCAGCTGACAAGACACCGATCGAAAGATCATTCTGAAAGGTCCCCTACCGTCGACCGCCTGCTGTTGTCGTCCTGCTCGGGGCAGGTGCCCCGTCCGGTGGCCGCGACCGCCGGGCTTCGTGGCGAACCGGCCGTTCCCTCGCGCGGGCGGCGATCCCGTCGTGAGCCGGGAAGAACGTCCCCACAACGAGGGGGTTCCGCCCGTCAGGTCGGAATGCGCAGGCCGCGCTCCGCGGCGACGGTGCGGGCCCGGTCGTAGCCGGCGTCGGCGTGGCGCAGCACCCCGGTGCCGGGGTCGTTGGTGAGCACCCGCTCCAGCTTGGCCGCGGCCAGTTCGGTGCCGTCGGCGACCGTGACCTGCCCGGCGTGCAGCGACCGCCCCATGCCGACTCCCCCGCCCTGGTGCACCGACACCCAGGTGGCCCCGGAGGAGGTGTTGACCAGCGCGTTGAGCAGCGGCCAGTCCGCCACCGCGTCGGAACCGTCGGCCATCCCCTCGGTCTCCCGGTACGGCGAGGCGACCGAGCCGCTGTCGAGGTGGTCGCGCCCCAGCACCAGCGGCGCCGACACCTCGCCGGAGGCGACGAGCTCGTTGAACCGCAGGCCCGCGCGGTGCCGTTCGCCGTAGCCGAGCCAGCAGATCCGCGACGGCAGCCCTTGGAAGGACACCTTCTCCCCTGCCATCCGGATCCAGCGGGCCAGGTGCTCGTCCTCGCCGAACTCCTCGAGGATCGCCCGGTCGGTCACCGCGATGTCCTTCGGGTCGCCCGACAGCGCCGCCCACCGGAACGGTCCTTTGCCCTCGCAGAACAGCGGGCGCAGGTAGGCGGGCACGAAGCCCGGGTAGTCGAAGGCCCGCGCGTAGCCCGCTTCGGCGGCCTCGCCGCGCAGCGAGTTGCCGTAGTCGAAGACTTCGGCGCCGGCGTCGAGGAATCCGACCATGGCTTCGACGTGCTCGGCGATGGAGTCGCGGGCGCGCGCGGTGAACTCGTCGGGCTTCTTGTCCGCGTAGTCCGCCCAGTCCTCGACGTCCACGCCGCGCGGCAGGTACGACAGCGGGTCGTGCGCGGAGGTCTGGTCGGTGACGATGTCGGCGGGCAGGCCGCGGCGCAGCAGTTCGGGCAGCACTTCGCAGGCGTTGCCGATGACGCCGATCGACACGGCCCGCCGCTGCTGCTTCGCCGCGACGGCCTGTTCGATCGCCTCGTCGAGGTTCTCGGCGAGCACGTCGAGGTAGCCGTGGCGCACGCGCCGCCGCGCCCGCTCCGGGTCGCACTCGACGACGAGCGCGGCACCTTCGTTCATGGTCACCGCCAGCGGCTGGGCGCCGCCCATGCCGCCGAGCCCGGCGGTCAGCGTCAGGGTGCCCGCGAGGGTCCCGCCGAAGCGCTTCGCGGCGACGGCGCCGAACGTCTCGTAGGTGCCCTGCAGGATGCCCTGGGTGCCGATGTAGATCCACGATCCGGCGGTCATCTGCCCGTACATCATGAGTCCGAGCGCGTCGAGCTTGCGGTATTCGGGCCAGCTCGCCCAGTTGCCCACCAGGTTCGAGTTCGCCAGCAGCACTCGCGGCGCCCACTCGTGGGTGCGCAGCACGCCGACGGGTTTGCCGGACTGCACCAGCAACGTCTCGTCCTCGGCGAGGGCGGTCAGTTCGGCGACGATGGCGTCGTAGCTGGCCCAGTTGCGGGCGGCGCGGCCGGTGCCGCCGTAGACGACGAGGTCTTCGGGCCGCTCGGCGACCTCCGGGTCGAGGTTGTTCTGCAGCATCCGCAGCGGGGCCTCGGTGCTCCAGGAACGTGCGGTCAACGTGGTGCCGCGCGCGGCGCGCACGGGACGGGCTCCGGCACTCATGACTGGCCTCCCAGGTGGTCTTGCACGGTGGAGTTCACGGCACCGGAGCGCAGCAGCGCCTCGGTTTCGGCGATCTGCGGCGCCAGGTGGGCGTCGGGGCCCGGTCCGGCGACGCGGGTGCGCAGCAGGTCCCGCACCGCGCCGGTGGCGGGCGCGGGCGTGAGCGGGGCGCGCAGGTCGAGGGCGCGGGCCGCGGTGAGCAGTTCCACCGCGAGCACGGTGCGCAGCCCGTCCACGGCGCGGCGCAGCTTGCGGGCCGCCGCCCAGCCCATCGACACGTGGTCCTCCTGCATCGCGCTGGTGGGGATGGAGTCCACGGAGGCGGGCGCGGCGAGGCGCTTGAGCTCGGCGACGACCCCGGCCTGGGTGTAGTGCGCGATCATGTGCCCGGAGTCCACGCCGGGGTCGTCGGCGAGGAACGCGGGCAGCCCGTGCGAGCGCGCCACGTCGAGCATCCGGTCGGTGCGGCGCTCGGCCATGCTCGCCACGTCGGCCAGCGGGATCGCCAGGTAGTCCAGGGCGTGCGCCAGCGGTGCGCCGTGGAAGTTGCCGTTGGATTCGACGCGGCCGTCGTCGAGCACCACGGGGTTGTCGATGGCCGCGGCGAGTTCCCGTTCGGCCACCATCTCGGCGAACGCGACCGTGTCGCCCGCCGATCCGTGCACCTGCGGGGCGCAGCGCAGCGAGTACGCGTCCTGCACCCGGGTGCAGTCGGGGCCGCGGTGGCTGGCGACGATGCCGGATCCGGCCAGCAGCCGGTGGATCCGGGCCGCCGACCGTGCCTGGCCGGGGTGCGGGCGCAGCGCCTGCAGGTCGGCGGCGAAGACGCGGTCGGTGCCCAGCAGCGCTTCCACGCTCATCGCCGCGGTGAGGTCGGCGATCTCCAGCAGGCCGGTCAGGTCGTGCAGGGCCAGCACCAGCATGCCGAGCATGCCGTCGGTGCCGTTGGTCAGCGACAGCCCTTCCTTCTCGGCGAGCACGATCGGTTCGATGCCCGCGTCGGCGAGGGCTTGCGCGGCGGGGCGCGTCGAACCCGCCGGGTCGAGGACGTCGCCTTCACCGGTGAGGGCGAGCGCGACGGCGGCCAGCGGTGCCAGGTCGCCGGAGCAGCCCAGCGATCCGTATTCGTGCACGACGGGCACGATCCCGGCGTTGAGCATCGCGGCGAGCGCGCGGGCGGTGTCGAGGCGGGCGCCGGTGCGCCCGGTGGAGATCGTGCGCAGCCGCAGCAGCATCAGGGCGCGCACCACTTCGGGTTCGACGGCGGAGCCCGCGCCCGCCGCGTGCGAGCGCACGAACGACTGCTGCAGCGCCGCGCGCCGCTCCGCGGGGATGTGGCGCACCGCGAGCGCGCCGAATCCGGTGGAGACCCCGTAGGTGGGTTGTTCGGCGGCGGCGAGCGCGTCGATGTGCTTGCGGGTGGCGTCGATGTCGCGTTCGGTGGCCGCGTCCAGTTCCACCGTCGCCCCGCCGCGGGCGATGTCGACGACCTGCCGCCCCGTCAGCGCCCCCGACTCGATCTTGTGCACCTGAGCCTGTTGCATTCCTCCATGCCACACGTGCGCGGCGCGGCGCAGAAGCCCGGTTAGAGTGGTTCTGTCTGAGATACCAGACAGCGGGGTGCGGCATGGGAGACAGCAGCGAGGTACCCGCGCTGCGGCGCGGGCTGGCGATCTTGACGGCGATGGGCGGCCGGGCCGGACCGGTGTCGGCGGCGACCTTGGCCCGCGAGCTGGACCTGCCGCGTTCGACGACCTACCACCTGCTCGCGGAGCTCACCGCCGCCGGTTTCGCGGTGCGGCTGCCCGAGGAGCGCCGGTACGCGCTGGGCGTGGCGGCGTTCGAGCTCGGTTCCGCCTACCTGCGCCACGATCCGCTGGAGCGCCTCGCGGGCCCGGTGCTGCGCAGGCTCGTCGACGAGGTGGATTGCACGGCGCACCTCGGCGTGCTGCACGGCGGCGAACTGCTGTACCTGATCAAGGAACGTCCGTCGCGTCCGCAGACGCTGGTCACCGACGTCGGGGTGCGGCTGCCCGCGCACCTGACCGCGTCGGGGCGGGCGATGCTGGCGCACCTGCCCGCCGCGCAGGTGCGCGCGTCGTTCCCGGCCGGGTTCGCGCGCCGCACGGGGCGCGGCCCGCGCACGTTGCCGGAACTGCGGCGCACCCTGGCCGCGGAGCGCCGCCTGGGCTGGGCGGTGGAGGACGGGCACGTGACCGGCGAGTTCGCCTCGGTGGCCTGCCCCGTGTTCGGCCCGGACCAGTGGCCGTCGGCGGCGATCAGCCTCACGTTCCGCCACGTGTGCGAGCCGGGCGGCCGTGCGGACTGCGGTTCGACCTGGCCGCACCTGGCCGCGGAGGTGCGCCGGGCCGCCGACGATCTGAGCGGTCGAATCGGCGGGCGCCGCTGAATTCGCCGGTCGAATCACGAACTCGCGGTGTCACCGGCGCCCGTCGTCCGGGAAGGGCGCGCGCAGCGATGTGCCCGGCCCCCTTCGAAAAGGGGGACCGGGCACTTCTTTCCCGCGGCGGAAAGTTCGGGCTGTCAGCCCTCGTTGCCGACACCGGTCTCGGAGTCGGAGTCACCACCGTTGCCACCGTCGGCGGCGGTGCACGTGCCCTCACCCAGAATGCCGATGCCGCAGAGCAGGTTGAGGCCGGTGCCCCCGGAACCGCCGGAACCGCCGTCACCGGACTCGCTGGTGATCGACGGCTTGTCGTCGTCTCCGCCGGCGAACGCCGCGGTGGATCCGGCGCCGAGCAGGGCCACGGCGACGGCGGTCGCACCAAGGAGGCGAGTAGAAGTGCGCATGCGAGTTTCCCCTCGTTGTTGCTGAATCGGATTCAACCGATTCCCGGCGAAGTCCGCGGAACGAACCTCTCGGTGATCGGCGAAAGAACCATCGCACCGATACCGGACTCCAGCAGCTCGGGTAGCGCTAAAGTGGGTTTCGAATGCCCCGTTGGTGCCATTTTCACGCTGCGTCGATCCGCGGCTCGATGACTGGGAGAAGACCGGGGAGTTCGCGATGACACCCCGACGCATTCCTGAATAATCCGAATTCATTCGCCGCTGATTCGTCGGCTCCACCTCGCCGATCTCCCTCCCGTGAAATGGATGCGCACAGCGATGTGCCCGGCCCCCTCCAGGAAGGGGGCCGGGCACTTCTTTCCCGCGGCGGAAAGTTCGGGCTGTCAGCCCTCGGTGTTGCCGACGCCGGTCTCGGAGTCGGAGTCGCCACCGCTGCCGCCGTTGGCTGCGTCGCACGAGCCCGAGCCCAGAACGCCGATGCCGCAGATCAGGTTGAGGCCGATGCCGCCACTGCCACCGTTGCCGCCGTCGCCGGACTCGCTGGTGATCTCCGGGTCGTCGTGCCCGCCGGCGAACGCCGCGGTGGATCCGGCGCCGAGCAGGGCCACGGCGGCGACGGTCGCACCAAGGAGGCGAGTAGAAGTACGCATGCGAGTTTCCCCTCGTTGTTGCTGAATCGGATTCAACCGATTCCCGGCGAAGTCCGCGGAACGAACCTCTCGGTGATCGGCCAGAAAACCATCGCACCGATCCGCCACTACAGCAGCTCCAGTAGCGCCAAAGTGGGTCGCGAATGACCCCTTGGTTGCACGTGTCACGCTGCGTGGACCGGTTGCTCGCACGATGCGGCGACAGCGGGCGCTCCCGAAAGGGAATCAGATTTCCCGCACCGAAGAATCCGATCTTCGAATGCACCGGTGGCCGCGCCCTCGCGGGACGCGGCCACCGGTGCGGCTCGACCGAGCGGGATCACAGGCCCGCTTCGGCGATGAACTCCCTCGCGACGTCGGTCGGGTTGGCCTTGTCGACCTCCAGGCGCCGGTTGAGCTCGGTGAGCTTCTCCGTTGTCAACGCCCGCGACGCCCGGTTCACGACGTCGGTCTGCGCCGGGGTGAGCTTGCCTTCGCCCGCCAGCGGCACCACGTGCTGCGCCGGGAACATGTCCTGCGGGTCGTCCAACTGCACCAGGTCGTTCGTGCTGATCTGCGAGGACGTGGTGAACAGGTTCGCGACCTGCACGGTGTCGCCGGTCAGCGCGTCCACCGTGACGGTGCCCGCTTCGAGGTTGCGGATCTCGCGGAACTCGCAGCCGTAGACCTCGGCGATGCGCTTCTCCCAGCGGGTCTTCCACTCGGCGGGGGCGCCGAGCACGAACTCGCCGCAGCGCGGCCCGAGGTCGGTCAGCGAGCGGATCCCGGTGCCCGCGGTCGCCTTCGTCACCGTGAGCACGTCGGAGTCCTCCGCCGGGGCCTGCTCCAGCACGTCGAGCCCCGGCGGCAGCTTCTGCTCCAGCGCGGCGTAGACCTGTTGCGACTCCGTCGCCGGGTCCTGCTCGTCGACGTACTGCAGCAGGTTCCCGGTGTAGTCCGGGATGAGCGAGAGCTCGCCTTGGGCGACCGCGTTGACGTAGGTCTCCCGCGAGCCGATGCGCGGTTTGGTCTCCACCTCGGCTCCGGTGCCGCGCAGCGCCTCGGCGTAGATGTTCATGATCAGTTCGCTCTCGGTGAAGTCGGCGGAGCCGACCACCAGCGATCCATCCGTGCCGTCCCCCGCTTGGAACGGGTCTCCGCCGCAGCCGGTCAGTCCGGCCAACGCCAAGCCGGCCAAGGCCAGCGCACCCCATCGCTTCACGGCAGTTCTCTTTTCCATCTCAGTGACGAGTTCCGGGCTTCACGCGCCGCCCGCGGCGGCCGCCGGGCGCCCCACCCGGATGCCCCGCGGAGTGAGGATCCGCGACAGCCTGCTCAGCAGCGCGTCGAGCAGCACGGCGAGCAGCGCGATGAACAGCGCCGCCGCGAGGGTCTGGCCGTAGGAGTACGTCTTGATGCCTTCGAGCAGGATGCTGCCCAGCCCGCCGAGGCCCACGTACGCGGCGACGGAGGCGGTGGCGACCACCTGCAGCATCGCGGTGCGCACCCCGCCGAACAGCAGCGGCGCCGCGTTCGGCAGTTCCACCTGCCACAGCTGCTGCAGCGGCGTCATGCCCATGCCCTTCGCCGCGTCGCGCACGTCCTTCGGCACGCTCTGCACGCCCGCGTAAGCACCGGAGAGCACGGCGGGGATCGCCAGGATCACCAGGCCGGCGAGGGTGGGCGCTTCGCCGATGCCCGCGAGCAGCACGAACAGCGTCACCAGGCCCAGCGTCGGCAGCGCGCGCATCGAGTTGCTCAGCACGACGACCGTGGCGCCGCCGCGCCCGGTGTGCCCGATCCACAGCCCGATGGGCATCGCGATGATCGAGGCGACCAGCACCGAGAGCACGCAGTAGTACAGGTGCCACAGGGTCTGCACGAGCAGGCCGGTGGAGGAGAACCAGTTGTCCGGGTCGGACAGCCAGCCCAGCAGCTCCGTGATGATCATGTCAGCGTCCCCCCCGAGGTCGCCCGCTGCCACGGGGTGCACAGCCTGCGCAGCGCCACGATCAGCAGGTCGCCCGCCATCGCCAGCAGCAGTGTCAGCACCACCCCGATGAGGATCGGGGTCAGGTAGTCGCGCTGGAACCCGTCGGTGAACAACCGGCCCAGCCCGCCGATGCCGATGAGCGCACCGACGCTGACGAGGCTCACGTTGCTGACCGAGGCGACGCGCAGCGAGGTGCTCAGCACCGGCAGCGCCAGCGGCACTTCGACGGCGAAGAACCGGCGCCGCGACCGGTATCCGAGCGCGGTGGCGGCGGTGACGATGTGCTCGGGCACCGAGTCGAGCCCTTCCATCACCGGGCGGGCCAGCAGCGCCGCGTTGTAGATCGTCAGGGCGATGACCACGTTGATCGACGCCGTCGCACCGGTACCGATCAGCGCCGGGATGATCACGAACAGGGCCAGCGACGGGATGGTGTAGAGGATGTTCGCCGAGCCCAGCAGCACTCCCCGCACCTTCGGCACCCGCTGCGCGAACCGTCCCGCGGGAACGGCGAGCAGCGCGCCCAGCACCAGCGGCACCAGCGCCAGGTAGATGTGCTGACCCAGCGACTCCAGCACCACTTCGCGGTTGCTGGGGCTGGAGAAGTAGTGCGTGAGCTCGTCGATCACGGCCGCTCCCCGCGGCCGCCCTCGATGACGTCGAGCACGTGCCGCGCGCCGACGACGCCGACGTAGCCGCCGTGCTCGTCGACGACGACGCCGAGTCCCGACGGCGCCGACAGCGCCGCGTCGAGCGCCCCGCGCAGCGCCGTGCCCCGCGTGTACAGCGACCCGCCCGCGACCAGGCCGTCTTCGGTGACGGGTCCGTCGGGCGCGGCACCGGGCGGCAGCCAGCCGCGCGGCCTGCGGTCGCCGTCGAGCACCAGCACCCAGCCGGTGGCGGTGCTGCGTTCGCCGAGCGCGATCGTGTCGACCTCGCCGGGTTCGATGCCGTCGCTGTCCACGAAGGACAGCCGCCGGTAGCCGCGGTCGCGGCCGATGAACGAGGTGACGAAGTCGTCGGCGGGGCGGGCGAGCAGCTCGTCCGGGGCCGCGTACTGCGCGACGTGCCCGCCGGTGCGCAGCACCGCGACCTTCTCGCCCAGCTTCACCGCTTCGTCGATGTCGTGGGTGACGAACAGGACGGTCTTGCCGAGTTCGCCTTGCAACCGCAGCAGTTCGTCCTGCAGCCCTTCGCGCACCACCGGGTCGACGGCGCTGAACGGTTCGTCCATCAGCAGCACCGGCGGGTCCGCGGCCAGCGCCCGCGCCACGCCGACGCGCTGCTGCTGACCACCGGAGAGCTGCGCCGGGTAGCGGTCGGCGAGCGTCGCGGGCAGCCCCACCAGGTCCAGCAGTTCCTGCGCGCGCCGCCGCGTGTCGCGGCGGGAGGCGCGGTACAGCCGGGGCACGGTGGCGATGTTGTCGACCACGGTGCGGTGCGGGAACAGCCCGGCCTGCTGGATGACGTAGCCGATGCCGCGGCGCAGCAGCGCCGGGTCGGCTTCGCGCACGTCGCGGCCGTCCACGAGCACGGTGCCTGCGCTCGGGTCGATCATGCGGTTGACCATGCGCAGCAAGGTGGTCTTGCCGCAGCCGGAGGGCCCGACGAGCACGGTGATCGTGCCCGCCTCGACCTTCAGGTCCACGTCGTCGACGGCCACCGCGCCACCAGGGTATTCCTTGCGCACGGACCGGAACTCGATCAACCGAGCCCCCTCGGATCACCGACAGTCACTTGCCGACCGCCGCAAACCTGGCCGACCCTAACCCGAACGCCGGAATCTTGCGATGATCCGCAACGCCTGCGTGATCTTTTTACCCGTACTCAACAGCAAGATCCCACGATCCGGGAGCACCCCTTCCCCACCCGAACACCCCGACCGACGAAGCCGAGCAGGGGCGCGAAGCCGTACTTCAGGCGCCAAAGCAAGCCCGCTCGACGACCGAAGGCCGTGCCTGGCGGCGTAGCCGTGCCTAGGGCGGCGAAGCAAGCCCGCCTTGCGGCGAAGCCGTGCCTGTATGTGCGAAGCACATAGCCCACGTCCAAAAGGTGACGACCCGCGGGTTCTCAGTGGCTTCCTCGCGAGGACAGCTTTTTCCCTCGTGGCGGAGCCACTTGGGAAAAAGATCCCGCAGCGAGGAAGGCACTGAGGTTCCGCCACCCGACCCCCAAAGCAAAAAGAGCCCGGCACCCTCACCGATCGTTAAGCAGCGGAAGTGGTCCGGTTTCCAGCAGCGCGCGGAATTCGCGTGACGGCATGGGCCGGGAGAACAGCCAGCCCTGGTAGGCGTCAACGCCCACTCCGGAGAGCACGTGGAACTGGGTCGCGGTCTCGACGCCTTCCGCCACGCACAACCGGCCCATGGCGCGCGCCATGCCGACCACGGCCTGCGCCACCGCGAAGTCCGACGGATCGCCGCCGACGCCGGCCACGAACCTCCGGTCCACCTTGATGATCTGCGCGGGCAGGTCCTTGAGCCGGGCCAGCGACGAGTACCCGGTGCCGAAGTCGTCGACGGCGAACCGCACGCCGCGCGCCACCAGTTCTCCCATCGCCTGCCTGGTGCGTGAGGGCAGGTCGACCAGCGCTGTCTCGACGAGTTCCAGGATCACCCGGTTCCAGTCGAGCCCGCATTCGGCGACGGTGTCGGCGACGACGTCGACGAAGTCGGCGCCGCCCGGCACCAGACCGGCGAGGTTCACCGCGATGCCCACTTGGCGCCCGTTCGGGGTCGGCCACGTCGACGCTTCCCGCAGCGCGGTGCGCAGCACCCAGCGGTCCAGTTCGCGCAGCAGGTCGCCCTGCTCGGCGACCGGCAGGAACGCGTCGGGGCTCAGCAGCCCGCGGTCGGGGTGCGGCCAGCGCACCAGGGCTTCGGCGGTGAGCACCGTGCCGTCGGAGGCGACCACGGGCTGGTAGTGCAGGGTCAGGCCGTCGTTGTTCAACGCTTCCCGCAGCTGCCCCTCCAGGTGCAGCTGCCGGTCGGCGGACGCCATGAGCGCGGGGCTGGCCAACGACACCTTGCCCGCGCCGCGCCGCTTCGCCTCGAACATCGCGGCGTCGGCGAACCGCAGCAGGTCCTCCCCGCCGGAGCCGCCGCCGCTGGGCACCGCGGCCCCGATCGACGCCGACACGCGGATCAGCTGGCCGTGCACCGGCACCGCCGTGCGCAGCAGGCCCGCGACCCGCGTGGCGAGCGAGTCGAGCCCGCCGACGGCGCTGATGTCGGAGCAGATGATGAGGAATTCGTCGCCGGACAACCGGGCCGCCGTGCACCCTTCGGGCAGGCCGCCTTCCAGTCTTCGGGCAAGCGCGACCAGCAGTTCGTCGCCCGCGTCGTGGCCCAGTGAATCGTTTACCCGCTTGAAGTTGTCGATGTCGCAGAACAGCACCGCGACCCCCGCGGAGTCGGCGCGGCCGAGCAGCTGCCCCAGCAGCTGCTTCACCGCAGCGCGGTTCGGCAGCCCGGTGAGGTCGTCGTGGGTGGCCTGGTAGCGCAGCGCTTCCGCGGCGCGGCGGCGTTCGGTGATGTCCTGGAACACCACCAGCCAGAACCGGGTGCCGTCGTCCTGCACGGACAGCGCCACGTGCAGCTCGCAGTACACCGGTTCGCCGTCGGAGCGGATCAGCAGCCGCTGCGGCACCTTCCGGCGTCCCGAGCGCGACGAGGCGCTCTCGTCGGAGGCCGCGCGCAGCCCCGAATCCCGCTCGTCGGGGTGCGTCATCTGCCGGGCGCTCATGCCGCGCAACTGCTCCAGCCGGTAGCCGAGCAGGTCGCAGAGCGCGTCGTTGGCGTCCACCAGGTGCTCGTCCTGGTCGAACAGGCCGATGCCGACGGGGGTGACCGCCACCAGGTCGGTGAACCGCTGCGAGGACCGCTCCATCCGGGTCAGCGCGGTGCGCTGCTCGGTGACGTCCTGCGCGGTGCCCACCAGCACCAGCCTGCCGTCGGGGTCGCGGATCGCCGCGCCGTGCGCGCGCAGGGTGCGCACGGCGCCGTCGCGCCGGATGAAGCGGTGTTCGATCTCGACCGGCTCGAACCGCCGCGCGAGTCCTCGCCACGCTTGATCGACCCGGGTGCGGTCCTCGGGGTGCACGCCCTCGATGTAGCCGTCGTAGGTCGTGGGATCTCCGGGCAGGTGCCCGCAGATCTCGCGCATCATCTCGGACAGCTGGGTGGCGCCGGTCGTGGCGTCCCATTCCCAGGTGCCGAGGCGGGCGGCGCGCTGCGCGTCGTGCAGCTTGCGGCGCTCGTCGCGCAACTGCCGCTCCAGCAGCCGCTGCTCGGTGACGTCCTGCACGGTGCCTTCGATGCGTTCGATGCGGTCGGCGGCGTCGCGTTCGACGCGCCCGGTGCACAGGAAGACCCGGTCGGTGTGGTCGTGCAGTTCGACCTCGACCAGCTTGCCCACCGGCGCGGAGCGCAGCCGCACCCCGAAGTCGTCGGCTTTCGGCTGGTCGTCCGGGCGCACCGCCACGACCATGTTCACGCCGTCGAAGACGTCCTCGGTGCCGCTGGCGTAGAAGAGCTCCTTGAGCACCGGGCTGTGGTACATCTGCCCGGTCTCCGGGTAGACGCTCCAGCTGCCGACCTTCGCGATGCGCTGCGCGTCGATCAGCCGGGCGCGTTCGTCGACGACCTCCACGCCGACCCGGCTCCCGTTGTCCGGCAGCAGGTCGCGCACGTCGGTCAGCACGGTCACGCGCAGCGCGTCATCGTTCGGGTGCGGCCAGGTCAGCACCCGCACCGCCACGTCCTCGGCGCCGCGCAGCCGGGACACCGGCCCGTCGCGGACCACGAGTTCCGCGAGCCGCGCGCCGAGCAGGTCGGCCGCGTCGACGACCCCTGCCATCCGGATCGCCTGCTCGGTGACCTGCACGATCGTGCCGTCCGCTGAGCTCAGGATCGCGGGGGCGTCCGGTAATTCGGCGATCTCGTCGATCGTGCCCGCGTCACCGGCTCCTGCCGCGTCCACCGCTTTTCGCGCCCTGGAAGCGGACGTCCCGTCGTACCGATCGGTCACCAGCACCCCTCCTGCGTAGCGGCCACGTTTGCCGGGCACACGACCGAAGACCGACCATCCCGCACGTGATCGGCACCACAGCGAGTTCCGGTCCTGACCTTACCGGCAGCGGCTCGGATGCGAACCGCTGGTGGGCCTTCGGTCGAAGCCACCCGCACGTGTGACGGCGCGCACCGGCCCTCGTGACGCGATCGCTGCGAACGGGCCCCGGCGAACAGACCACTGGGGCGCACCGCGAACGGTGCGCCCCAGTGGTCCGAATGCTGCAAGCTGCCCGCGCGGCGAGCCGGCCGCTCACGCGGTGGCGACCCCGTCCGCCCGCGCGGCGGCGGCGACGGCGCTGATCACGGCGGGTGCGACCCGCGGGTCCAGCGGGCTCGGCACGATCTTGTCGGCGGCGAGCTCCTCGGCGACGA
The DNA here is from genome assembly GCF_053592695.1 of Saccharopolyspora sp. NPDC002578. NCBI lineage: Bacteria > Bacillati > Actinomycetota > Actinomycetes > Pseudonocardiales > Pseudonocardiaceae > Saccharopolyspora > Saccharopolyspora sp. NPDC002578. The sequence continues at coordinate 29,582 of NZ_JBSFWJ010000048.1, forward strand.
CCTCTGCGATGGCCTCGGCCGCGGCGACCTTCATCCGGTCGGTGATCATCCGGGAATTCTCCTGCAGCGCGCCCTTGAAGATGCCGGGGAACGCCAGCACGTTGTTGATCTGGTTCGGGAAGTCGCTGCGCCCGGTGGCCACGACCGCCGCGTGCCTGCCCGCGACCTCCGGGTGCACCTCGGGGTCCGGGTTCGACAGCGCGAACACGATCGCGTCGTCGGCCATGGTGGCGACGAGCTCCTCCGGGATCTGACCGGCGGAAACACCGATGAGCACGTCCGCGCCGTCGAGCGCGGACTCCAGCCCGCCGGTGATCCCCCGCGGGTTGGTGTAGCCGAGCAGCTCTTCCTTGATCGGTGTGAGGTTGTCGCGCCCCTCGTGCACGACGCCGCGCGAGTCGAGCACGACGATCTCGCCGACCCCGGCGGTGTGCAGGATCTTCGCGCAGGCCACCCCGGCCGCGCCCGCGCCGGAGATGACCACGCGCATCGAGTCCATCGGCCGGCCCACGATCTTGGCGGCGTTGCGCAGCGCGGCCAGCACGACCACGGCCGTGCCGTGCTGGTCGTCGTGCATGACGGGGCAGTCCAGCGCCTCGATCAGGCGGCGTTCGAGTTCGAAGCAGCGCGGGGCCGCCACGTCCTCCAGGTTCACCGCGCCGAACGACGGGCGCAGCCGCACCATCGTCTCGACGATCTCGTCGACGTCGGTGGTGTCGAGCACCAGCGGGATCGAGTTCAGCCCGGCGAACGTCTTGAACAGCGCGGACTTGCCCTCCATCACCGGCAGCGAGGCGCGCGGGCCGATGTCGCCGAGGCCGAGCACGGCGGTGCCGTCGCTGACCACGGCCACCAGGTTCTGCGTCCAGGTGTAGCGGTCGGCGAGCGTCTCGTCGGCGGCGATGGCGCGGCTGACCTTGGCCACGCCGGGCGTGTAGGCGATCGACAGGTCACGCGCGCTGTCCAGCGGCGCGGTCACGTCGACTCCGAGCTTGCCGCCTTCGTGCGCGCGGAAGATCTCGTCGTCGGTGAGTTCCGTTCCGTTCGCGGAAGCGGAAGTGTGATCGTTCACAGTGGTCACGGCGTCCCTCCTGTTGCCATGGCCTGCGAAAACCGGGCGATCCCGGTCTCCGGAGCGAAAGGGTGGCGACCTGCCACCCGGCGACGCGCTCGTCAGGCTTCCGGGCGGTACCGGAACTGCGACGGGCGTCGGGACGACCGGCGTCGAATTCCCTGGTGCGGAAAAACGAACCGGTGGACGCTGCGGTCCGAACAGTCTGCCAGCACGGGTCCCGCGCTGTCAGCGACCAGGGTCACAGACTTGATCGAGCAGGTCGGCGTAACAACGGCACTTTCCGGCGAGCAGTTTTCAACGACGCAAGATTTCCGGATTTTCCGCCGGACCGTCACCCGCGCCACGGGGCCACCGTCACCGGCCCCGCACCCCGGCTCCTAGGCTGCTGATCGTGCAGGTTCGCTCCTTCGACATCCACGGCGTGCACGAGTTCACGCCGAAATCCTTCCCCGATCACCGCGGGCTGTTCGCGGCGCCGTTCCAGGAAGCGGCGTTCGTCGAGGCCGTCGGCCACCCGCTGCGGCTGGCGCAGACCAACCACAGCGTCTCGGCGCGCGACGTGATCCGGGGCGTGCACTTCGCGGACGTGCCGCCGGGGCAGGGCAAGTACGTCTACTGCCCGCGGGGTTCGATGATCGACGTGGTGGTCGACGTCCGGGTCGGCTCGCCGACGTTCGGGCGCTGGACGGCGCTGCGGCTGGACTCCACCGAGTACCGCGCGCTCTACCTCGCCGAAGGGCTCGGGCACGCGTTCGTCGCGTTGGAGGACGACACGGTGATGACCTACCTGTGCTCCACCCCGTTCACGCCGTCCGCCGAGCACGGCATCAGCCCGCTCGACCCGGAGCTCGGCCTGCCGTGGGCGGAGCACCTCGGCGGCGAGCCGGTCCTGTCCGACAAGGACCGCGTCGCGCCGACGCTGGCCGAAGCCGCCGACGCCGGCCTGCTGCCCGACTACCAGGCCTGCCTGCGCCGCTACGCCGAACTGCGCGACGCGGTGAGCTGACGCGACCGTCCTGGGATCCGCCCGGGCGGATCCCAGGACGCGACGATCAGAAGTCCTCGGCGAGCACCCGCTCGATGTTGCGCTCGGCCAACGCCGTGATCGTGACGAACGGGTTCACCCCGGTCGAGCCGGGGATCAGCGATCCGTCGGTGACGTACAGGTTCGAATACCCCCGCACCCGCCCGAAGTCGTCGGTCACGCGACCCAGGACGTTGCCGCCCAGCGGGTGGTAGGTGAACCGGTTCTCGAAGGCGCGCGCGTCGCCGAACAGGTCGTGCCGGTAGGAGGTGCCGTTGGCCCGGTTGATCCGGTCGAACACGGCCTTCGCCTGGTCGATCCCCGGCTGCCCCTGCGACTCCTGCCACCGCAGCCGCGCCGAGTCGGTGGCCGCGTCGTACTCGATGCGCCCGCGCTCCCGGGTGCGGGTGATCGCCAGGTACAGGCTCGCCCAGGTCTCGATGCCCGCGGGCACCGGCGCGATCTCGGCGAACACCGGGTTCACCGGGTCGGCGCGGTTGTCGATGCCCAGCGCGGGCATCCCGGACTGCACCAGCCCGGTGGTGTCCCACGGGTGGTTCGCCCGGCCCAGCATCACGTTGCCGTTGGGCCCCCACTGCTCGCCGAGCTCCCCGGAGAGCTCCGGCAGCGCCCCGGTCTCGCGAGCGCGCAGCAGCAGTTCGGTGGAGCCGAGGCTGCCCGCGCCGAGGAACAGGTGCTTGCAGGCGACCTCGCCGACGCCGCGCACTTCGCCCAGCTCGTCGATGCGCTCGGTGGTCAGCACGTAGGTCCCGTCCGCTTCCTGCCGGAACGAGCGGACCCGGGTGAGGGTCTGCAGCGTGACGTTGCCGGTGCCGATGGCGGCGGGGATGTAGCTCTTGTCGAGGCTGCGCTTGCCGTAGTTGTTGCCGTAGATCACTTCCGAGCCCAGCGCGGACTTCGGGACCTCACCGGCCTCTTCGCGCTGGAGGTAGTCGAAGTCGTAGACGTTGGGCACGAAGGTCGTGCCCAACCCGGCGCGGTCGGCGTGCGCGCGCGACAGCCGCGCGTAGCCGTAGGAGTCGCACTGCTCGAACCAGTCCCGGTCCACGGAGTTCACGCCGAGCATCCGGTTCGCCAGCGGGAAGTAGCGCCGGTACATCTGTTCGGCGTCGACGCGCGGCAGGATCTCCTCGAAGTAGTCCCGCTCGGGCGTGACGGCCATGCCGCCGTTGACCAGCGAGCCGCCGCCGACGCCGCGGCCGACGTAGACGTCCATCTCGTCGAAGTGCATCCGGTCCAGCACGCCCGCGTACGGCTTGATGTCGCGGTTCACCAGGTCCAGCCACAGGATGCTCGCCAGCGGCGCCTCGGTGCGGGTGCGGAACCACATGCTGCGGTGATCCGGCTGGATCATGTCGGGGAAGATCTTGCCGTCGGCGCCCGCGGTGTCCCACAACCGGCCCATTTCGAGCATCAGCGTCGGCACGCCCGCCGAACCGAGCCGCAGCGCGGTGGTGGCGGCGCCGTACCCGGAGCCGATGACGACGGCGGGCACGTAGGGCCGTTCGGCGGCGGACGCGCCGCGGGTGGACACGGTGGTGAGGCCGAGGGCGGCAGCCGCCTGCAGCGCGGTGAGGCCGAGCATGCGTCGGCGCGAGAGACTCATGACGCGGGATGATGCATCGTGCACACAGCGTTGTGAACCCTGTTTACGTAAACGCTGCAAAATAAAGTGAACGTCGTTCACCCACCGTGTTCGCGATGCCACCCGCAACGACGGCCGCTCCCCCTGCCGCGAACACCGAAGCAGACCCCTGACCAAGGAAAACCGCACAACCCGCCGCGCCGCCCCCGCCCGAGCGCCGCCCGGCCGCCGCAACGCACCGCGCACGACCCCGCCTAGACTTCGGACGTGGCGGAATCCGGAGAGCACAAGGTCTTCCTGCTGCGGCACGGCGAGACCGAATGGTCCAGCAGCGGCAAGCACACGGGGCGCACCGACATCCCGCTCACCCCGCGCGGCGAGCGACTTGCAGCCGCCGCCGGCCGAACCCTCGCCGACCTGCGCGGCACCGCACCGCTGACGGCCCTCGCCAGCCCGCGCGACCGCGCGCGGCGCACCGCCGAACTCGCCGGGTTCACCCCGGAGGTCGAACCGCTGCTCGCCGAGTGGGACTACGGCGACTACGAAGGCCGCACCACACCGCAGATCCGCGAACACGTGCCCGAGTGGACGGTGTGGACCCACCCCAGCCCCGGTGGCGAATCCGCGGCCGACGTCACGGCCCGCGCGGACGCGCTGCTGGCCCGCGTCACCGCCGAACTCGGCCGCGGGGACGTGCTTTTGGCCGGGCACGGGCACTTCGGCCGGGCGCTCATCGCGCGCTGGCTCGGACTGCCCGTCACCGAAGGCGTGCGCTTCGCCCTCGACCCCGCCGGGATCACCGTGCTCGGCCACGAACGCGGCGTCCCGCAGCTCGAACGCTCCAACCTGCCCGCCGCCGCGGGCTGATCACGAAGGAAGACCATGCCGCAGCAAGCCATCCGCCGGGTCGCCGAAGCCGATGTCCCCGCCGTCGTGCGGCTCGTGCACGCGCTCGCCGAGTACGAGAAGGCCCCCGACGAATGCCACCTCACCGAGCCGGACCTGCACCGGGCGCTGTTCGGCGAGTCCCCCGCGCTGTTCGGGCACGTGGCCGAGGACGACGGCGAGATCGCCGGTTTCGCGTTGTGGTTCCTGAACTTCTCCACGTGGGAGGGCCGCCACGGCATCTACCTGGAGGACCTGTTCGTGCTGCCCGAGCGGCGCGGCTCCGGGCTCGGCAAGGCGCTGCTGCGGACGCTCGCGCAGGAGTGCGTGGCGCGCGGCTACGCGCGGCTGGAGTGGTCGGTGCTGGACTGGAACACGCCCGCGATCCGGTTCTACGAGTCCGTCGGTGCCGGCGGCATGGACGAGTGGACGGTGCACCGCCTCACCGGCGACGCGCTGCGCACCTTCGGGTCCGCCTGAGCCGTTCGCTGCCGCCCTGGAACCGCTCCCGCGGAAAGATCCTCGCGGTGCGGCGGCTCCAGGGCGCTCAAGCCGAACCAGCGCCCGGCTGCCGGGCTCCGGAAGCCGGCGTCACCGCCCGCCGGAACCGTCCCCGCCGGGACCGCCACCGAGCCCGGGACGCCCGTACAGCGACCACGGCCTGCCGTGCCGGTTGAACATCAGCCACAGCACGGCCACCGGCGGCACCGCGATCGCGAACCCGATCAGCGGCTGCTCCGACGGCCCGATCGCGTACCAGGCGATCCCGACCAGGATCAGCTGCAGCAGCAGCGCCGGCGTGCGCGCCCAATGCCTGCCCTGCCACATGCCGATGCCCGCGGCGAGCACCGCCAGCGAGATGATCGCGAAGTACCCGGCCTCGGCGAACGTGTCGGTGCGGTCCAGCGTGTTCACCGCACCGAGGTCGGTGGCGGTGGTGCGCACCAGCAGCGCCACGACGAAGGCGAGACCCGCCACCGCCTCGGCGATCGTGAGGGCGGCGGCGATGCGCACGGTGCGCGGAGGAGCGGAGGGCGGCACGGCGGCATCGCCTTTCAGACTCGGACTGACTGCGGTGCAGGTCACATTTCGCGGCGGGCGCCGGACACCGGGCCCTACCACCGATCGTGACTCTGCGTGTGCACTTTTCAGGGTAATACCGCCCGAACGCCGCATGGCTCGGGCCGGGCACGAGCGCGAAGATCCTCACATGGCAGGTGCGGCGATCGTGGGCAACGGGGTGTCCCACCGATCCGTTCCGCACCCTGCCGGAGCCGGCGACTCGCGCGGGTGCGCTCCGGGGTTGCGCGCCCTCGCGAAGCCGGTGCCGCAGGTCGACGACCGAGCCAGGCGAGGCGCACCACGACGCGGGACGGCAGCGCGACGCGCCGCCCGCACGGTGTCTCAGCCCGCCGCCGGTCCCGTCGACGGGGATCACGGCGTCCCGCTCCGTCCCGTGCCTCCGGCCGGGAGGAGAACCCAGATCCGATCCAGGTGAGACCACCGCCGCACCGCCCTGCCGGGGCCGCGGCGCGGTGAGGCCGCAGGAACCGGCGGGACCACCTCGCCTAGGCTGCAGGTCGTGCGCGCCGTGCTTGTCGTCAACCCGCAGGCGACCTCGACCACCGCCGCCAGGCGGGACGTGTTGGCCCACGCCTTGGCCGACGTGGTGAAACTGGAGGTCGTGCAGACCCGGTACCGGGGACATGCCGCCGACGCCGCCCGAGCCGCGGTCGCCGACGACATCGACCTGGTCATCGCGCACGGCGGCGACGGCACGGTGAACGAAGTGGTCAACGGCATGCTCAGCGAGCCGCGGCCCGAGCACCGGATGCCCAGGCTCGGCGTGGTGCCCGGCGGATCGGCGAACGTGTTCGCCCGCGCCCTCGGCCTGCCCAAGGATCCGATCGAGGCCACCCACCGGTTGCTGCAGGCCATCGCCGCGGACAGCAGCAGACTCGTCGGGCTCGGCAAGGCCAACGACCGCTGGTTCACCTTCAACGCCGGCGTCGGCTGGGACGCCGACGTGGTCGCCGAGGTCGAGCAGCTGCGCGGCCGGGGCCGCGACGTCACCCCCGCGCTCTACGCCCGCACCGCCCTGAGCTGCTACTTCCGCATGTCGCGCCAGGCCCCGCAGATCACCGTGCGGATCGGCGACGAGCCGCCCACCACCGGTCTGCACACGGCGTTCGTGGCCAACACCGACCCGTGGACGTACCTGGGTTCGCGGCCGATGCGGATGAACCCGGACACCACGTTCGACACCGGGCTGGGCGTGTTCTCGCTCAGTGACATGAATGCTTACGTTGTGTTGCGATACATAGCGCAGATGCTCCGCGGTAGAGCTAAACCACACGGAAGAAACGCGCTGCGACGTGCAGATGTCGGTTACATCCACGTAGCCTGTCAGGAGCCGTTGCGTCTGCAGGTGGACGGCGACAACCTTGGCGAGCGCTCGGTGATCGAGTTCGTGTCGGTACCGGACGCGCTGCGGGTCGCTGTATAACCTTCTCGTAACGGACCAGGATCGCTGATCGACGACCCCGTCCGTGACCAGCGATCATTCGAAACCGCTGGTCAAGAGCCGTCGATCTTTCAGGTGAGTTGGCTCACGGCACGAGATCGAACTCTTGACATCACGGCAGTTCGTGAAAGCATTCACAAGCACACGGACTCCGTGAAAGCATTCACAAACACCCCGAACGAACTACCGGCGCGCCATGTGCGTGCCTAGCGAGGAGCAAGGAATCATGGACTGGCGCCACGATGCGGTTTGCCGTGACGAGGACCCGGAGCTGTTCTTCCCCGTCGGGAACAGCGGTCCTGCGCTGCTGCAGATCGCCGAGGCGAAAGCCGTGTGCCGGCGTTGTCCCGTTGCCTCCGAGTGCCTGGCGTGGGCACTGGAGAGCGGCCAGGACGCCGGCGTCTGGGGCGGCATGAGCGAGGACGAGCGGCGTGCCCTCAAGCGTCGCAGCTCGCGCACTCGGGTGGCTCGTACCAACGCCTGAGCAGCGGACCTGCTGACAGCGTAGTGGGTCGGCCCACAAGCACTCCGGCCGACCCCGCGCTACCCCCCGGACGACCCGACACGGCGGTCGTCGAACAACAGCACATCCCCGACAAGAACCGGGGTCGATCAGCGTCGATGCCGGCCAGCGGCCACCCCCAAGGCGCACTGACCGAGCGGACCGACCCCAGGCAGGCCACCCCGTAAAGGCTTGCCGACCCGATCGACGCGCTTGCGGCGCCAGGGCTTCAGCGGCGGTACTTCAACGGAACGCGCAACACTGCTTCCGTACCGCGCTGCCGACCCCGACCGCGCAAGCTCAACGAACCCCGCAGCTCAGACTCGACGAGGGTTCGCACGATCTGCAGGCCGAGACGTTCGGCGCGCTCGAGGGAGAAACCCTTCGGCAGGCCTTGACCGTCATCAGAGATGACCACGTCCAGCCAGCGCGCCGAACGCTCCGCCTGCACGACGACCTCTCCCCCGGTTCCTTCCGGGAAGGCGTGCTCGAACGCGTTCTGCACCAGCTCGGTCAGCACCATCACCAGCGGCGTCGCCAACTCGGCGGACACCACCCCGAAGCGGCCCTCCCGGCTCACCTTCACGCCGGTCTCGGCCACCGCGACATCGCTCATCATCGGGATCACCCGATCCACGACGTCGTCGAGGTCGACGCGTTCGTCCACCGACATCGACAGCGTCTCGTGCACCAGCGCGATCGACGTGACCCGCCGCACCGACTCGTCCAGCGCGAGCCGCGCCTCCGAGTTCCCGGTGCGCCGCGACTGCAACCGCAGCAGCGCCGCCACCGTCTGCAGGTTGTTCTTCACCCGGTGGTGGATCTCGCGGATCGTGGCGTCCTTCGACATCAACGCCCGGTCCCGGCGCTTGACCTCGGTGACGTCCCGGACCAGCACCAACGCGCCCGCGACCTGGCCGCGCGGCTGCAGCGGCAACGCCCGGAACAGCACCGTCGCGCCGCGCGCCTCCGCCTCCATCCGCATGCTCGGCTCACCGGAGACGGCGCGGCGCACCCGCTGCGCCACCTCGTCCGCGTCGAACGGGTCGGACAGCAACGACCGGGTCAGCGGCGCGAGCTGCACCCCGACCAGGTCCGCGGCGTGGCCCATCCGGTGGTACGCCGACAACGCGTTGGGACTCGCGAACACCACGGTCCCCGAAGCGTCCACCCGGACCAGACCGTCGCCGACCCGCGGACTCGTGTGCACGTCGGGAGCGGGCTCCGGGGTGGGGAACGTGCCGTCGGCGACCATCTGGCACAGGTCGGCGGCACTGCCCAGGTAGGAGATCTCCAGCGGGCTCGGCACCCGCGGCACCGCCAGGTTCGTGTCGCGGCTCAGCACCGCGACGATCTCCTGCTCCAGCTTCACCGGGATCGTCTCGCGGCGCACCGGCACCCCCAGGTGCCAGCGCGGATCCTCTTCCCGGCAGATCCGCCCTTCCAGCGCCGCGCGCCGCAGCTGCGGATGTTCTTCGGGGGTGACCTCGGTGGAGACCACGTCCTCCGGATGCGCGGTGGGCGCCGTGGTCGGCCGCGCCTGCGCCACGCACAGGAAGCGCTCCTCGGTGGCCCCTTCCGGGCCGACCGGAACCCACAGCAGGAAGTCGGCGAACGACAGGTCCGACAACAACTGCCATTCCGCCACGACCAGTTGGAGGTGGTCGGCAGCGGCCCCGGACAAACCGGTGTGCTCGGCCAGCAGGTCACTCAGCGTCGACAATGCGCTCCTTCGGTCAGGAATCGACGACCGCGATGAGGTCGCCCTCCTGCACGACGTCGCCGGCGCGCACCGCCACCGAACTCACCGTGCCCGCGGCCTCGGTCAGTACGGGGATCTCCATCTTCATCGACTCGAGCAGGACCAGCGCGTCACCGTCGTGGACGGCGTCGCCCTCGGCGACCGAGACGGTCAGGACGTTGGCCACCATCTCGGCGCGGATCTCCTCAGCCACGGTCTCCCCTTTGCGACAGACCCGTTGCGGGGCCCCTCGCGTCAAGGAAACCACGTCCCGGGCCACCCAACGGCACCAGGTGGTGCACATGCGAGACTAAACAGCCAGAACTCTGCAAGAGACCACAATCCCCGCCCGCGGCCGCGCGCCGCAGCGGTGGGACGACGCGAGGGAGGGGTCCACATGGGAAAGCGTTCCCGCAAGAAGAAGGACCGGCGCAAGAACAAGGCCAACCACGGCAAGCGCCCCAACGGCAGCTGACGTGACGGCCGCGCTCCGCGCGCCGCACACGGGCAAGAGCCCCGGACCAATCGGTCCGGGGCTCTTCGTCATTGCGCCCGAGCTACTCGGCGGGTGAGGTCCGCTTCTTGGCCCGCACCTCGACCGACGTGCCCTCCGGGCCGCGTTCGACGGTCACGTCCGCCTGCCGCAGCACCGTGTCGCGGATCGACGTGCGCAACCGCTCCTTCAGATCCGAAGGTGCGTGCTCCCCGCCGCACTTGCGGTGCAGCAGTTCCTTGAGATGCTCCTCGATGCCGTAGTGCTCCAGGCAGCTACCGCATTCGTCGAGGTGCTCCTGCAGCGCTTCGCGGCGGATCTGGTTGCACTCGTTGTCCAGGAACAGCCACACCTCGGCGAGCACGTCCTCGCAGGACGCCTCGTCATGCCCGTCACATGTCACGAGGTGCTCACCTCCTGCTTTTTCTCCCTGAGGAAACCACGGTCACGCGCCACATCGGTGAGCATGTCGCGCAGCTGCCGACGGCCGCGGTGCAGGCGCGACATCACCGTACCGATGGGCGTGCCCATGATCTCGGCGATCTCCTTGTACGCGAAGCCTTCCACATCGGCCAAGTAGACGACCATGCGGAACTCTTCGGCGAGCTGTTGCAGCGCGTTCTTCACGTCCGAGTCCGGCAGCCGGTCCAAGGCCTCCACCTCGGCCGACCGCAACCCGGTCGACGTGTGGTTCTCGGCCTGCGCGAGCTGCCAGTCGGCGATCTCATCGGTCGGCTGCTGCTGCGGCTGGCGCTGCCGCTTGCGGTAACCGTTGATGTAGGTGTTGGTGAGGATGCGGTACAGCCACGCCTTCAGGTTCGTGCCCTGCTTGAAGGACTTGAACGCCGAGTAGGCCTTCAAGTACGTCTCCTGCACGAGGTCCTCGGCGTCGGGCGCGTTGCGGGTCATCCGCAGCGCGGCACCGTAGAGCTGGTCCAGCAGCGGCATCGCGTCCCGCTCGAAACGGGCCATGCGCTGCTGATCGGTCTCCTCGACCTGGTCCTGCTCGACGGCCGCCGCTGCGGTGTCCGCCGTGCCGGCTTGGTCCGGGGTGTTGGCCACCGGGTTCCTTTCCCGCCGCCAGGAAGAGGTGGCTGCTGGCGACGAACCCATGCCGTCCTGCGCATGGACCCACTTCGAGGATACCCGTCCGATGCCCCGCTCACCTGCATCGGAGCGCTCGGGCAGGTTCTGCTGCCGTTCGAGTACGCAAGTGTTCGTCAACTCCGTCACGGTCCGTGCAACGTGGGGGGTGCGGCCGATATTCCTGCTTCTAAAGTCAGGGGCATGGCAGGCAAGGGCACACCGGCGACCGCGCTGCTGACCCGGCAGCGCGTCACCCACCAGGTGCACGCGTACGAGCACGATCCGCGAGCGGAGTCCTACGGGCTGGAGGCCGCCGACGCGCTGGGGCAACCGCCGGAACGGGTGTTCAAGACGCTCGTCGCCGACGTCGACGGCGCCTTGGCGGTCGGCGTGGTTCCCGTCACCGGGCAGCTCGACCTCAAATCGCTCGCCGCCGCGTGCGGGGGCAAGAAGGCCAAGATGGCCGACATGGGCGCCGCCGAGCGCGCCACCGGATACGTCGCGGGCGGCATCTCACCGCTCGGGCAGAAGAAGCGGCTGCCTGTGGTGCTGGACGCCTCGGCGGAGGCCTTCGACACGATCTTCTGCAGCGCCGGGCGACGCGGACTGGAGATCGAACTCGCCCCCGCCGACCTGGTCCGCCTGCTTGACGCGCACGTCGCCGACATCGCCTCCTGAAGTGACGGGGAGGTTCCCTTCCTCGCACCGATGACAGGAAGGTTCCCCTGCTCGCAGGGGCGGGTCAGTCCAGCAGGCGCAGGACTCGGGTGAGCCACTCCTGCGCCGCGCGGGACACGGCGTCCACATCGGCCTTCAGCGAGTGGTCCCCTGCGACGAGCACCACCTCGCGCCGGTGCGCGGGCTCGGGCTTGCCGAAGGCGTCCCGCTCGCCCTGGACCACCAGCACGGGCGGTTCGACGGCGTCGAGCTCGCCGAGCCGCGACTTCTCCGGCTTGCCCGGCGGGTGCAGCGGGAACGCGAGGCAGAGCACCGCGGCGGCGGCACCGGCCTCCGCAGTGCGGCAGGCGACCCTGGCCCCGGAGGACCGGCCGCCGAACAGCAGCGGCAGGTCCGCGAACCAGCGTTCGCCGAGGTCTTCGGCGACGGCCCGCCACGCCGCGTCGAGCTGGCGCGCCGGCGCCGGGGCCTTGCGCCCCGCGACCCGGTAGGGCTGCTCCACCAGGGCGACGTGCACGCCCGCGTCGGTGGCCGCGCGGGTCACCGCAACCAGGTCGGGCGCGGCGACACCACCACCGGCGCCGTGGCCGAGCAGCAGCGCGGCACGGCCCTCCTCGGCGCAGTGCAGTTCGGCCCGTGCGGGCCCGTGCGGAGTGTCGAGCTCAACGCGCGTCATGAGTCGAACAGCGCCCCTTGTTCGGCGGGTTCGGGCAGCGGATCGGCCGGTTCCAGCAGGTCAGGACGGTTGTTGCGCATGTTGTTCACATCGCTGGACACGGTGTTGAGCGTGAGCTCACCGAGCATCCCCGGGTCCGGTTCGAGCAGTTCGCGCACGTCGGTGCGCGCGGGATCGAGCCAGTCCGCCCACGCGTCGCGCGGCAGCACCAGCGGCATCCGGTGGTGCACGCCCACGAGTTCACCGACCGCGTCGGTGGTGACAACGGCGCAGGTCACCAGAGGTGCCGACGTGCTGTCGGGAGCCCACCAGGCGGAGAACACGGCCGCCATGGCGAGGCTGGCGCCGTCGCGGTGCGCGCACAGGTAGGGCTGCCTGCGGCGGTCACCGGGCTTCCACTCGTACCAGCCGGTGGCGGGCATCAGGCAGCGCCGCCGCGCGGCGGAATCGGCGTAGGCGGGCTTCTGCGTGATCGTCTCGGCCCGCGCGTTGATCATCGGCGGTCCGCTGGTGGCGTCCTTGGCCCAGGTGGGCACGAGCCCCCAGCGCACCGGCCGCACGCTGCGTTCGACGCCGGTCCCGGTGGCGCGTTCGACGACGATCGGCACCGTCTTGGTCGGCGTGACGTTGTAGTCGGGCGCGAGCAGCCGCTCGGAGCGGTCGACCGCGTCGAACTCGGCGGCCAGCGCCGCCGGGTCGCGCCGCACCGCGTAACGACCGCACATCAGCCCTCACCCCGCGTCCTGAGCATGATCCAACGCTACCGGCCCGGCCTGGTCGTCCTGCCGCGCGATGAGCTCGGCCCCGTTGTTGCGCACGTTGTTCACCGTCGAGGAGACCGGCCGCAGCTCCAGGGCGTCAACGACCTCCCGCGACGGCCCGAGCAGTCCGGTGATCTCCGCGCGGTCCGGGTCGAGCCAGTCGTCCCACCTCGCGGCGGGCAGCACCAGCGGCATCCGGTCGTGCACCTCGGTGAGCGCCCCGATGGCCGCGGTGGTCAGCACCGAGCAGGTCACCAGCGGCGGCGCGCCCTCGGGTGCGGCCGGGTCGTGCCAGGTCTCCCAGATCCCGGCCATGGCCAGGCTGGCACCGTCGGGGAAGGTCATGAAGTAGGGCTGCTTGCGCTCGCCGTCGCGCTTCCACTCGTACCAGCCGTCGGCGGGCAGCAGGCAGCGGCGGTACTTCGCGGCGGTGCGGAACGCGGGCTTCGACGTGACCGTCTCCGCCTTCGCGTTGATCATGCGGCTGCCGGCCTTCGGGTCCTTCGCCCACTTCGGCACCAGTCCCCACCGCATCAGCCGGATACCGCGTTCGCTGCGCAGCGGGTCCGGTTCGCCGTCGGCTCCCCTGGGGTGGCGCCGCACCACGGCGGGCACCTGCTTGGTGGGCGCCACGTTGTAGTCGGCACCGCGGGATTCGCCGCCGGTGGCGTCGGCGGCGGCGAACTCCGCCGCCAGCGCCGCCGGATCCTTCGTGGAGGCGTACCTGCCGCACATGCCCTGGTCACCTCCGCTGTCGCCGCCACCGCGGAACGGTCCCGCGCCGGAGTACCCATCGTTGCAGCACCCACCGACGACGTCGAACTCCTCGGGCGGCGGCCCCGTCCAGTTGAGCAGGGGCGAATGCGGGATCATTGGGGCATGACGCAGCTCTGGCCAGCCCCGGTCGCCGCAGGTCCGGTCCGCGCGACGGTCCCGGTCCCCGGCTCGAAGTCGATCACGAACCGGGCGCTGGTGCTCGCCGCGCTCGCCGACGGCCGTTCCACGCTGCGCGCGCCGCTGCGCAGCAGGGACACCGAGCTGATGGCCGCCGCGCTGCGCTCGCTGGGCACCGAGGTGCGCGACGGAACGGACGGCGAGTGGCTCGTGGAGCCCGCCGCGCTGCGCGGCCCGGCCACCGTGGACTGCGGCCTCGCGGGCACCGTGATGCGGTTCGTGCCGCCGGTTGCGGCGCTCGCCGACGGGCCCGTGTCCTTCGACGGCGATCCGCACGCGCGCACGCGACCGCTGGACACCGTGCTGGACGCGCTGCGCTCGCTGGGCACCGAGATCACCGGTGATTCGCTGCCGTTCGAGCTGCGCGGCACCGGCACGCTCAAGGGCGGCCGGGTCACCATCGACGCCTCCGCGTCGTCCCAGTTCGTCTCGGGCCTGCTGCTGTCGGCGGCGCGCTCCGAGCAGGGCGTGACCGTGGTGCACGAGGGCCCGCCGGTCCCGTCGCTGCCGCACATCGACATGACGGTCGCGATGCTGCGCGCCGCCGGGGTCGACGTCGACGACGCGCAGCCGAACACCTGGCACGTCTCCCCCGGCCCGATCCGCGCGCTGGACACCGAGATCGAACCGGACCTGTCCAACGCCACGCCGTTCCTCGCGGCGGCGGCGGCCACCGCCGGTGCGGTGACGGTGCCCGGCTGGCCGGCGGCGACGACGCAGGCGGGCGACGGAATTCGCGACATCCTGACCACCATGGGCGCGGAGGTCGCGCTCTCCCCCGCCGGGCTCACCGTCACCGGGCCGTCGCGGCTGGAACCGGTGGACATCGACCTGCACGACGTCGGCGAGCTCACCCCGACGGTGGCCGCGCTCGCCGCGCTGGCCACCGGGCCGTCGCGGCTGCGCGGCATCGCGCACCTGCGCGGGCACGAAACGGACCGGCTGGCGGCACTGGAGCGGGAGATCACCGGCCTCGGCGGCGACGTCGAGCAGACCGCGGACGGCCTGCTCGTCCGCCCCCGGCCGCTGCACGGCGGAACCTGGCACACCTACGCCGACCACCGGATGGCGACGGCGGGCGCCATCCTCGGGCTGCGGGTCCACGGGGTCGAAGTGGAGGACGTCGCGACGACCGGCAAGACGATCCCCGACTTCCCGGGGATGTGGGCGTCGATGCTGGAGCCGGTGGCCTGATGGGCCGCCGCGGCTGGCGAGACCTGGACGAATCCGATGTGCGGGTGCGCCCCGGGCGGGGCAGCCGACCGCGCAGCAAGCTCCGGCCGGAGCACGCCGACGCCGCCGCCGCGATGGTCGTCGCCGTCGACCGCGGCCGGTGGACCTGCGCGCTCGACGGCGACCCGGAACGCCTGGTCACCGCGATGCGCGCCCGCGAACTGGGACGCACCCCGGTGGTGGTGGGCGACGCCGTGGAGCTGGTCGGGGACACCTCGGGCCGCCCGGACACGCTGGCTCGGATCGTGCGCGTCGTCGACCGCACCAGCGTGCTGCGCCGCACCGCAGACGACACCGACCCGTACGAGCGGATCGTGGTCGCCAACGCGGAACGGCTCGTCATCGTCGCCGCGCTGGCCGACCCGCCGCCGCGGACCGGGCTCATCGATCGGTGCCTCGTCGCCGCCTACGCGGGCGGGCTCACGCCCGTGCTCTGCTTGACGAAGTCCGACCTGGCCGCCCCGGACGAGGTGCTCGACACCTACTCGGCGCTGGGGCTGCCGATCGTCGTCACCAACATGCACGCCCTGCACGAGAACCTGCTCGAACAGCTCAGCGGCCGGGTCTGCGCGCTGGTCGGGCACTCCGGAGTGGGCAAGTCGACGCTGGTGAACACGCTGGTGCCGCACGCGGACCGCGCCACCGGGGTGGTCAGCGGCGTCGGCAAGGGGCGGCACACCTCGACCTCCGCGGTGGCGCTGCCGCTGCCCGGTGGTGGCTGGGTGGTGGACACGCCGGGCATCCGCTCGTTCGGGCTCGCCCACGTCACCGCCGACGACCTGATCAGCGCGTTCACCGGGTTCGCCGAGGCCGCCGAGGAGTGCCCGCCGAACTGCGGGCACCTGGGCGGGGGCGACGACCCGGAGTGCAACCTCGACACCTACGTGACCGAAGGCGGCAGCGTCGAGCAGCTGCACTCGCTGCGCAGGCTGCTGCGCTCCCGCGCGGGCCGCGACGACGCCTGACCCACTCGGCCGGGTGGGAAAACCTCCCGTCCCCCGCGGCGCACGCGTTCCGGGAAGGCGTTGCCGCAGAACGGGAATCCCGAGGAATTTCGAAAGCCGCCGGAAACCTCGGCGACGCGAACGGTGCCTGTGCCCCGCGCGCAACGTTGCTAGCGTCGGGACCGGCGACGCCGTCCCCCCGACGAGAGGCTCGACCATGCCCCGAGTCAGCGCCCGAATCCGCACCGCCCCGACGCACAGCGCACTGGCGCGCTCGACCACGGCGGCCCTGACCGCCGGTCTGCTCTGCCTGTTCGGCTCGGCGGGCTGCGCCCCGGCACCCGCGCCGCAGCCCTCCGCTCCCGCCGCGGCCCGGCCGGACCTGCGGCCGTCGGCCGAGCCGCTGCTCAACGACGTGCTGCGGCGCATCGACGAGCACGGGAGCGTGCTCAGCACCGTGCGCGGCGACCTCGGTTTCGCCGGCGAACTCGCCGGTGAGGGCCGCGTCCGCTACGCCGACGACCACGCCGACGTGGCATTGCGGGGCACGACCAGGCCCGCCGGGCAACCCCCGCAGCCCGTCGACCTCGCCGTGATCGACGACGTCGGCTACCTCAAGTCGCCGCTGCTGCGCCCGGAACCGGGCAAACCGTGGCTGCGGCTGGGTGCCGACGGCACCGACTTCGCCTCGAAGCTGCTCGCGCCCGCGCTCGGCCAGGTGCAGGACTCGACGGATCCGCGGGCGACGTTCGCCGGGGTCGAATCCGCCACCAAGATCGAGAGCAGCGCGCCGGACCAGGTCGACGGCACACCCGCCACCCGCTACAGCCTGCGCGTGCTCACCTCCCCCGCCGCCGCGGCGGCACCGGCGCCCGAGCAGCGCGCGCGGTTGCAGCGAGCCGTGGACTCCGGGCGCGGCGAGATCGGCTACGAGCTGTGGATCGACGAACGGGGGCTGCCCGTGAAGTTCGCCGCCTCGCAGAAGGTCGCGCAGGCAGGCCAGGTCTCGCTGACCTCCACCTACCGCGACTGGGGCTCGCCCGTCGACGTCGACGCCCCGCCCACCGAGGAAGTGGGCGCGTTCCCCGACGGCCCGTTGCCGCAGGCGCAACCACCGCGCTGACGAACTTTCCCGAACCCCCCGCGCCGGGTGAGGCGTGCTGCTAGCTTCCTCCCGGTACTGATCCACAGGGGGAAGGAACACCGTGCGCCGCACGAGCATCGCAGTGTGCACCGTCGCGTTGACCGCGACTTTGGGGGGCTGTGCCCTCGGCCAGGACCAGGCCGGTTCCGGTGAGGCGGGGTCCAGCGAATCCGGGGCCCAGCAGGGCGGTGTCTACGACGACCTGACCTCGCTGGTCGCCGCGGCCTCGCAGACCATGTCGGAGAACAACTCGTACAAGCTGAGCATCGAGGCCGACCTCGGCGGCTCCGGCGGCATCAAGTCCGACTGCGACGTCGACGCCGCCAAGTCCGCGATGAGCTGCACGGGGACCACCGGGGAGATCGTCCTGACCCCCGAATACACCTACATGAACAACCCGCAGGTCAACGCCCTCGGCGGCGACCCGGCCAAGCCGTGGGCGCGGATCGGCAAGGACAGCCCGGCCGCGGCCGTCGGCGGCGCGCAGACGGCGGCGCTGTCCGAGGCGTCCGATTTCCGCAAGCTGCTGCCCGAAGGTTCGCAGTTCACCGCGGCCGGACCCGACACCGTCGACGGGAAGCAGGCGAACCGCTACGAGGTCGTCACCGACCTCAACCAGGTCATCGCCTCCTCCGAAGGCCTCGCCAAGCAGAGCTACGAGATGCTGCTCAAGGGCGGCATCACCGAGATCAAGCAGACCGTGTGGGCCGACGAGCAGGGACGGCCGATGAAGGTCGAGCAGATCACGCCGCCGATGAACGTCATGGGCACGCAGATCGGCGAATCGAGCACCACACTGACCTACTCCGACTGGGGCAAGCCGGTGAACGTCACCGAGCCCGACGCCTCCCAGGTCCGCGATTTCGAGATGCCGGGCCTGCAGCCCCCCGGCTGAGCAACGATTTCACCGGTTAGGTCTCTGCTACCCGGGAGATCGATCCCGCGACGAGGAAGCCGCTGAGCTTCCGCTGCGCGGGCCGTGGGCCGGGGCGCACTCGCGCGCCCCGGCCGACGGGTCACATCAGTTCCAGCAGGAACGGCACCTCTTGCGGGGCGTACCAGGACAGCTCGTGGTCCTCGGCCTCGCCCAGCACGAACTCCGCGTCCGGATCACCGAGATCCGCCGAGTCGATCACTTCCGCCGCCGCCCGCACCGCGTCCTCCGCCTCCGGCGAATCCACGTGCACCGCGGCGACCTTCTTCCACGGAACCGGGCCGGAGAGCCGGACCACGGCGTGGTCCAAGTCCGGGCGCAGCGTCGCGTCCTCCACATCGACGGAGACCACCACGCGGCGCAGCTCCGCCTTCTCGTCGTCCGCTCGCTCCGAGGCGATCAGCCGCAGCGACGCCCGCGCGGCCTCCCGCATCGCGGCGTACTCCAGCTCCTCGGTGTCCCCCGTGGCGTAGGACTCCCGCAGCGCGGGGGTCAACGCGAACCCGGTACCGCTGAGCGGCTGCAGCTGCTTGTCCTCCACCAGGCCGCGCGCCATGCGCACCGTGGCGGGCAGGTAAACCCTCATCCGTCGACCGTCCCGATCATCTCTTCCACTGACTCCCCGATCATCGCCGCGAGCACGTCCACGTCGGACATGGCGTCCCGGTCTCCGTTCAGGCCGAAGTACACCCCTCCGTCGTAGGAGGTGACCCCGATGGCCAACGACTGGTTCTTCGCCAGCGGCACCACCGGGAACATCTCCGTCATCTTCGCGCCCGCCGCGAACAGCGGGACCTGCGGGCCGGGCACGTTCGTCACCAGCACGTTGAACAACCGGTCCGAGAACCCGTTGGCCACCCGCGCCCCCAACGCGTGCAGCGTCGGCGGCGCGAAACCCGACACCCCCACCAGCGCCTCCGCCGCGACGGACTGACCCGACTCGGCGTGCGCCCGCAAAGCATGGCTGATGTGGTGCAGCCGCAACACCGGGCTCGACTCGCCCACCGGCAGATCCACCAGGTACGCCGCGACCCGGTTCGTGGCCGAGGCGGACACCGGATCCGACCCGTCGCCGGCGACGTCGCCGCGCACCGACACCGGCACCATCGCGCGCAGCGTCGTCGAACCCGACACCACTTCGCCGCGGGACAGCAACCAGCTCCGCAGCGCCCCCGCGACCACCGCCAGCACCACGTCGTTGACGGTGCCGCCGTGGGTCTGCCGGATCGCGCGGAAGTCGTCGAGTCGGGCGCTGGCCACCGCGAACCGGCGCTGCGTGGACGTGGGCCCGTTCAACGGTCCGCCGGGCGCGGGCAGCGCCGCGGCGCGCACCGCCGACGCGAGACCGCCGAGCGCCCCCGTCACCTTCCGCACCGTCGCCGTGGCGTCGCCCAGCGCGGAGCGCGCGTTCTCCACGACCGCCCCTGGTCGCTGCACGGCTTCCGTGGCCGCCTCCAGCACCAGCTGGGCGGGGCTGGGCTCCGGACGCGGCATCCAGAGGTCCTCGACCTCCGGGCCGTCCGGGGCCGCCGCCATGTCGAAGATCACCTGGCCGATGTCGATGGCACCGCCGCCGTCGACCATCGCCTGGTGCGTCTTCGTGATCACCGCGACCCTGCTGCGCGACAAGCCCTCCACCAGGTACAGCTCCCACAGCGGCCGCGTCGGGTCGAGCTTGCGCGACATCAACCGCGCCACCAGGTCGTGCAGCTGCTCGTCCGTGCCCGGCTTCGGCAGCGCGGACCGGCGCACGTGGTAGGTGATGTCGAAGTCCTGATCGTCCACCCACACCGGGCGGGCGAGCTTGCCCGGGATCTGCCGGACCTTCTGCCGGTAGCGCGGCACCAGCGCCAGCCTGCGGTCGATCATCGCCAGCACGTTGTCGTACTCGAATCCGCTCCGGGGCCGGCGGAACACTGCCACCCCGCCCACGTGCATCGGCGTCGTGTGGTCCTCCAGGTACAGGAACGAGGCGTCGAGGGCGGAGAGGCGATCGGGCATGACCGCGATACTGGCACACGACCGGGCGGCTCAGAGCCCTCGCCGCAGCCCGTGTGACACTGAACCCCGTGACCAGCACTGCCTCACCCAAAGATCGCTTCGTTACCGTCTACGGCCGCAAACCGGTCATGGAGGCGCTGTCCGACCTGGACCTGCGCGTGGACAAGGTGATCATCGCCGAGGGGATCGGCGGCCCGGCGATCAACGACATCAAGGAGGCCGCGGCCGACCGCGCCGTGAAGGTGCAGCGCGCCAGCGCCCACCGGGTGAAGGTGCTCGCCGGCAACGGCCGCCACGACCAGGGCGTGCTCGCCGATGTGGTGGCCCGCAAGATGCGCCCCCTGGCCGACGCGCTCGACGACCCGGCCACCGCGCCGCAGCAGGTGCTGCTGCTGGACGGGCTCACCACTCCCGCGAACGTCGGCATGATCCTGCGCACCGCGACCGCGGCGGGCATCGACGGGATCGTCGTCCCGCACAAGGGAGTCGCCGGGCTCGATCCGCTGGTCATCAAGGCCTCCGCGGGCGTCGCGTTCCACGCCCCGGTGCTGCGCTGCGCCACCGCCGACGACGCCGCGGAAATGCTGACCGACGCCGGATACCCGCTGTACGCGTTGGAGGCCAACGGGGCCGAGAGCGTGTTCGATGCGGACTTCGGGGCGCGCGGCGTGTTCGTGCTCGGCAGCGAGACGGCCGGCCTGTCCGAAGAGGTGAGCACCCGCATCGCGCAGCGGATCGCCATCCCGATGCGGGGTGGTGTGGAGTCGCTCAACGTCGCCAGCGCGGCATCGGTGCTGTGCTTCGAACTGCTCCGTCGTCGCGGCGGCTGATCCCCGCCGGTCTTCGAAACGGGTGCGGACAGCACAATGCCCCGGCGCTGCAGGCGTCGGGGCATTTCTCCGTTCAGGGGTGGTGTGGTGCCCTGGAATAGCAGAAACGCCCCACAGTCTATGACTGTGGGGCGTTTCCCGTTGAGTATTGTCGGCGGTGTCCTACTCTCCCACACCCTATCGAGTGCAGTACCATCGGCGCTGGAGGGCTTAGCTTCCGGGTTCGGAATGGGACCG